>JBDTNU010000209.1:0-6417 GCA_039933535.1 Caldimonas sp.
TCGACCGCGATCGAGTTGCCGTAGTCGTTGGTCGTGCCGCCGATGAAGGTCGAATAGATCAACGTTCCGGAGGCGTCGAACTTGGTGACGACGACGTTGCGAACGTATTGGCCGATCGCCTTGCGCGCGCTCTGATACGCGTTGCCCGAAACCGGCCAGTCCTCCGAGCCCGAGTTGCCGACGACGTAGGCGTTGTTCTGCGCGTCGAGCACCATGGCGCCGACCTGGTCGTCGTGCACGCCGCCGAGGTAGGTCGAATAGAGCAGCTTGAAGGTCGGGTCGATGACCAGCGGCCGCGTGTGGTCGTACGCCGGCAGGCGAAAGCCGACTTCGTCGGCGGCCAGCATCACGTACTCGCCGTCGAGGACCTTCTTCTCGCCATCGATGTGCTGGTAGAGAACCGGCCGATGCATGCGCAGGCTGCCCTCTGCGCCGTCGAGCAACAGGTCGCCCTGCGCGTCGATGACCGGATGCGCGCCGCTTGCCACCGCGATGCGGATCGGCGACGCGTCTGCGCCCGGTTGCACCACGAGGTCGTACTCGAAGGCATTGTCGCGGCCGTAGTAGACGAGGTCGACGCCGGGATAGAGGCCGGCCTGGCGCAGTTGCCGGTAGCTCGGTACGTCGTGCAGCCACTTCGACGCGTCGGCGCCGATCATGTAGTGGGTCGTGCCCTCGGCGCGTTCGCGAGCATCGAAGCGCTTCGCAGGCTGCGCGCCGACGAAGCGCAGTCGGGCGGCGGCGGCTGTCTTGGCGTCGCTGCCACGCGCCGGGAGACTCACGCGCACGCCGTCGTCGAAGACCTGGGCGTTGAAGTCCGCGGCGCGAGCGATGAATCGCGCGTCGGCCTCGGCCTGGCCGAGATTGGCCTCGAACTGGATCGGCCTGGCGCGTGCGGCACGCAGTCTCGGCGGGATCGCGGCGGTTTGGATTTCCGGCGAAATCGCAGCGCCCGAATCGGCACTTCGGGAATGAGGCGGCTGCAGGGCGAAGAACGCGACCATGCCGAGTGCGAGCGCGAATGCGAGCGGAGCGCCGATCCGCAGCACCGCACTCCTCGTTTGCTTGCGCGCCGTATCGATTGGGTCCATTGCCGTCCTCCTCGTGCGCCGGAATCAGCGCGGGGCGAATGGTCGAAGGCGAAGAGGTCTGCTGTAAATCGGACCGAAGTCCCGGGACCGGTCGCGGGACTTTGGTCGGCCTTGCGGCCTGGTGCGGCGCGCGTCGACAATCCACCGATGAAGCTGCTCATCGTCGACGACCACGCGATCCTTCGCGAGGGGCTGGCCGCGATGCTGAGGCAGATCGGTCCGGACACCGAGGTGCTGCAGGCCAGCGAGGGTGCGGAGGGCTTGCGGATGGCCGAACAGCACGCCGACCTCGACGCCGTGTTCCTCGACCTCGAGATGCCCGGCGGTGGCGGCATGTCGGCGATTCCGGAGTTCGGCAGGCGCCGCCCGGAGTTGCCGGTGATCGTGCTGTCGTCTTCGGAAGATCCGCGCGACGTGCGGCGCGCGCTGGCCCTCGGCGCGCTCGGCTACGTCCCGAAGTCCTCGCCGCCGCGCGCGCTGCTGTCAGCGCTGCAACTCGTCCTGTCGGGCAACATCTATGTCCCGCCGCTGATGCTGGGACCGGCTGCGGCAACGCCGAGGTCGACCGGCGGCGACGCCACACGCCCCAGCGCCTCGCTCACGGAACGTCAGCTCGAGGTCTTGCGCCTGCTCGGCAAGGGCCTGTCCAACAAGGAGATCGGCCGCGATCTCGGTTTGTCCGAGAAGACCGTGAAGGCCCACGTCACGGCCATCTTCAAGACGCTCAACGTGGTCAATCGCACGCAAGCGGCAAGCGCGGCACGCGAGGCCGATCTGGCCTAGCCCATGTTCAGGCCTCGGCTTCGGCGGCCTCGATCGGCGAGGTGCTGATGAGGTTGCCGATGGCGGCGCGCAGCTTGCCGCGCGGCACCGGCTTGTGCAGCAGCAGAAAGCCGCTTTCCTGGGCTTCCTTGAGCCGATCGGGCGCGGTGTCGCCGGTGATCAGCATCGCCGGGATCTCGGCGTTGAATTCCGATTGCAGGCGCAGGATCGTGTCGATGCCGTTCTCGCTGCCGCGCAGCCGGTAGTCGCAGATGATGAGGTCGGGCCGGGTCGCGCAGTCGGCGATGCGCTCCAGCATCTGCGCGCATGAACCCGCGACGATCGGCTCGTAGCCCCAGCCCGCGAGCAGACTGCGCATCGCCTCCTGGATCGCGACCTCGTCGTCGACGACCAGGACGAGGCCGCCCGATGCGGCCACCGGCGGCGCGTCGAGCAGCCTCGCCTGGGCTGAAGGCGCGCAGGCCTGCGAGAGTGGAACGGCGATCCGGAACACCGACCCCTTGCCGGGCTCGGAAGCAAGCGTGACCGGACAGTCGAGCAGGTGCGCGAGGCGCCTGACGATCGCCAGGCCGAGGCCCAGCCCCTTGGCACGGTCGCGTTCGGGGTTGTCGAGCTGAAAGAACTCCTCGAACACCCGCTCCTGCTGCTCGCGCGCGATGCCTCGACCGGTGTCCCAGACCTCGATGCTCAGCTGTCCGCCGCGGCGCCGGCAGCCGACCACGACGCGGCCCGCCCGCGTGTAGCGAACGGCGTTGGACACGATGTTGCGAACGATCCGCTCGACCAGCACGGCATCGCTGTGGACCATCGCGGCACACGGATGAAGCACGAGCCGGATTCCCTTCGCCGTCGCTTCGCCGGCATGGTCGGCGCAGATCCGCTCGAGCATGGGCTGGACCGGGAACGATTCGAGCTGCGAATGGACGATGCCGGCATCGAGCCGCGAGATGTCGAGCAGGGCGACGAACAGGCTGTCGAGCGCCTCGACCGATCCGTCGAGATGCTCGACCAGGCGCTCGGCCTCCGCGTCCATGACGCGGCCGCGCAGTGCGCTCACGAACATGCCTAGCGCGTGAACCGGCTGACGCAGGTCGTGGCTGGCCGCGGCGAGAAAGCGCGACTTGGCAACGTTGGCCTGCTCGGCGATGTTCTTTTGTCGCTCGAGGCTTTCCATCAGGTCGATGTTCTCGAAACGCAGCAGCAGGGAGGCGATCAGATTGGCGTTGAAGCGCGAGGCCAGCACCGCGTAGGCGCTCATGAAGACGACGCCCATCAAGGTCAGGGCGTGATGCAGCGCATCGCCTCGGCCGGCGCTCCAGAGGATGAACGGCAGCAATGCCGGAATCGAGTACGCATAGGTTGCCGGCAGATAGCTTCCGAAGGCCGGGACCGCGCCCGACGCGGTCGCCGAAACGAAGAGCATGACGATCAGCTGCTCGGTGCTCGACGGCGTCATGAGGTAGACCGCGCCGACGCCCCACACGACGCCGCCGATCAAGGTCGCCGCAGTGAAAGCCGAGGCCCATGCGCGCCAGCGGAACGGCCCCGATTCGACCTTGCGAAATGCCGCGCACAGTCCTTGTCGAAAGGCGAAATCGGCAATCACGAGCGCCATCCAGCGGGCGAGCACGGCAGGTGTCTGGGCGTCGAGATAAAGCAGGACGGCGCAAAGAACAAAACCGCCGACCAGGGCCGCGGTCAGCCCGACTGGCGCGGTCCGGAACAGGCCGCGCACCTGCTCCTCGCGAACCCGGTCCGTGGAAACGGGCCGCGCCGACCCGCCGGCGATGCCTTCGACCGTCAAGACGCCACCTCGATCATGGCGCCGCCGGCGCTTCGAGCGTCGGCGCCGGTGCGGGCCGCGTGTCGCGTGTCGGCAGCCACCAGACGGCGCCGTCGCGCTCTTCGACCTCGATCACGGTCAGCCGGCCATTGCCGCATGGGCCGGCCAGGCAGCGACCGCTGCGCGGCTCGTAGGCCGCGCCGTGGATCGAGCAGAGGATGAACTCGCGGCCGCTGTCGAGAAACTCGCCGGGCTGCCAGTCCAGCTCGGTCGGAACATGGACGCAGCGATTGAGGTAGGCGACGACGCGGCCCTCGAAGCGGAGCGCGAAAGCGCGCGCCGGCTCGCGGTAGTGCAGGACGTCGAAAAGCACGGCACGGCCTTTTTCTTCGAGCGCCGCCGAAGCGCAGAGCGCCTGCGGAACGTATGCCGGCGCGGCGGCCGCAGGCAGGTCAGCCATGCTGCGCCAGCCAGCTCGCGAGCTCGCCAGTGGAATGGGCGACGTGCAGCGGCTCGAACGACGCGAACGCCTCGTGCTCGTGCGCGCCGAAGCCGACTGCGACGCTGGCGCAGCCGGCATTGGCGGCAAGCCGCAGGTCGTGCGTCGTGTCGCCGATCATCAGCGTGCGCTCGGGCGCGGCACCGAGCTCGCGCATCAACTCGTGCAGCATCAGCGGGTCGGGCTTGGAGGCGGTCTCGTCGGCGGTGCGGGTGGCGTCGAAGAGACCCTTCAGCTGGGAACGCTGCAACGCGTCGTCGAGGCCGCGCCGGGTCTTGCCGGTGGCAACGCCGAGCCAGTGATTCCCGAGCTTCAGCGCCTTGAGCATCTCGAGCGTGCCGTCGAACAGAACGATGTCGTTCTGGTGCGTCATGTAGTGATGTCGGTAGCGCTCGCCGAGCTCACGGTAGCGCGCTGGCGGCAAATCGGGCGCGGCGTGACGCAGCGCTTCGGCCAGGCCCAGGCCGATCACGTAGCTCGCGTCGCGGTCGCTTGGCACCGTGGTGCCGAGATCGGCGCACGCCGACTGGATGCACCGCGCGATCAGCTTCGTCGAGTCGAAGAGCGTGCCGTCCCAGTCGAAGACGATGAGGTCGAAGCGGCGCGTCATGATCGCTCGGACCCGGTGCTCGCCAGAGCCCGCAGAAGCCTCGCGCAATCCTCCGGCAACGGCGCCTCCAGCGCGACCGGCTCGCCGCTTGCGGGGTGCGTGAACGAGAGCCGGCGTGCATGCAGGAACATGCGTTCGAAGCGCGTGCCGGGCAGCGCGGCGCCGCGCGCGAGCGCCTTGTTCAGCGCGAATTCGCCGTACTTGGGATCGCCGGCCACGACATGCCCGGCGTCGGCGAGATGGACGCGAATCTGATGCGTGCGGCCGGTCTTGATCGTCACGTCGAGCAGCGTGAAGCCCGGCGCGAAGGAGAAGCGCTCGGCGATGCGAACGAGCGTGATCGAGCGGCGCCCGTCGGCATCGTCGGCATCGACCGTCTTCACGCGACGCGTGCCTTCGGCATCGAGGTACTTGTGCAAGGCGACGTCGATCACCTTGAGCTTGTCCGGCCACGCGCCGGCGACCAGCGCCGCGTACGTCTTGCCGAAAGCGCGCTCCGGATTCCTGGAACGCAGGTCGTTCTGCAAGGCGACCAGCGCCTTTCGCGTCTTTGCGATCAGGAGCAGGCCGGACGTTTCCTTGTCGAGCCGGTGCACGAGCTCGAGGAACTCGGCCTCGGGCCGGGCGCGGCGGAGCTGCTCGATGACGCCGAAGCTCTCGCCGCTGCCGCCGTGCACGGCCACACCGGCGGGCTTGTCGATCGCCAGAAGATGTGCGTCTTCGAAGACGACCGGAAACTCGCGTCCTGGCGCCTCGGGCACCGCGCTCCGATCGGCCGTTCGCATCGGCGGAATGCGGACTTCATCGCCTAGGCCGAGGCGCGTGTCGGCCGCAGCACGGCCCTTGTTGACACGCACTTCGCCGGATCTGATGACGCGATAGAGGTGCGTCTTCGGCACGCCTTTCAGCAGCTTGGCGAGGAAGTTGTCGAGGCGCTGCCCGTCCGAGCCGCTGTCGATGCGGACGTTTCGCACAGCCGGAGGCTCCGGTAGCTGCGCCGGGCTGGCCACGGTGGCCGCCCCGGCGTCGCGCCGTGCGCCTTTGGCCCCTATAATTCGTTGCTCCACACGCAGCCGTAAGTGTTTGATTTTTCAGAGTTTAGCGTCGCAACATCGCGCGGCGACTGACGGTTGAAGGTGGACAAGCCGGATCCTGTTCCGGCACAACGGTGATGCAACGGCCCGCCGCTTCGGCAGGCCGCGTTCCCCAAGTGACGCGGCGGCTTCGAGGTTCGGGACGGCAGAGCAAACAGACAAGAACCCAAACACAAGGTTTTCGGCCGAAGACGAGTACGAAAGGATCGACGCTCACGCGCCCCTTTCGATTCCCCGCGCTTCGGCCTGCGTCGCAGTGATTCCCAGCGTGCTCCCAATCCGCTCCCTCACTGTTTCGCGTGCGCCAACGCTGCCCGGGCCTGCGGTCATCTGACCGCAACCGATCTCGCGCAGTCCAGGGCGATTCCTTCCGGTTTCTTTCGCGTTTCTCGTGCATCGAATCGTCGCGAGCGGCCTGGGCCGCAGCGACTCGAGGATGCGTGGCCATGAACAGGCCGCGCGGATGGAGTGCACATGAAACGCATGCTGATCAACGCGACGCAGCCGGAAGAGCGGCGCCTCGCGATCGTCGATGGCCAGAAGTTGATGGACTTCGA
>JBDTNU010000210.1:0-6413 GCA_039933535.1 Caldimonas sp.
CCGACATGCAGCGCCGCGACGACGCCGGCGAGGATGACGAGCAGCGCGGGATCGAAGCGGCGCGCGGGGGGTGGCGTCATGGCGGGCGAGTATCGCCGCCGCTAGCACCACTCAAACTGCACGATCGTGATACCGATGTCGCCGGCGCCCCGATTCGAAACGATCTACAGCGTGCGCGATCGCATAGAGAGTTCAGCGTTCTCCGGGTCTTGGCTCTGGCCGCACTGAACCCCGAGTGCCTCGGCTACCAGCCCGCAGACATCGGATTCGCGAAGACTCTCTCCCCTTGCCATCTCATCGGAGAGCTGGGGGGCAGGCATGAGCATCTCCAGCCCGGACAACGTCGCCCGCGCAATCCGCAACTCGTTGATCTGCCGTTGTTCTCGGCCCTCTCGCTGACGGGCGGTCAGCGCGCCGAGCACGCGCGCCGCGGCCTCGATGCGGCCCAAACGCCAGAGCAGCTGGGCATAGGCTTCGAATCTGAACTTCGGCATCCGGCGCATCACCGGCAGGATTTCGCCAGCCGCCGCGGCTGCTTCGTCGATTCGCCCGCTCTCGCCAAGGATGGCGATCCGTGTCGACATCACCTCGACCAATTCGAAGTCCGTCGCCGGCCGTCGCCGCAGCGCTTCGAGAAGCTCTCCCAGGTCGCGTGCCGCCTCGTCGCGTTGGCCGATCTCCCAGCGGAGGTCTGCGGCGTAGAAGCGCTCGATCACCTCCAGCCGCCAATCGCCTGCCTCGCGCGCGAGCGCGATGCTTTCGGCGTAACGCAGTCGCGCGACCTCGTGGTTGCCGGCGACTCGGCTCACCCAACCATGAAATCGCAGCACGACGATGCGGAACTCGGCGGGCCAGTCGGGTTCGATCAAGGCTGTTGCCTCGTCGATCGAAGCGCGAGCACCGTCAAGGTCATCGGTGCACTTTTGCCAGATGGCGCTCAGGCGAAGCGCCGCGAACAGCCGTCTCGGCCGGCGCAGCCGGCGGTAGGCGGCGGCCGCTCTCTGGGCCCCGTCGAGCAGGTCTCGAATCGTCAGCGGCCCCAGCATGTTGCTGGCGGCGTTCGCACGCCAATAGCGGGCCGCGGTCGCCTCGTCCACCGCGCCCGGCACCACGTGCGATCGCTGCGTCATCAGCCACTCCGCGAATTCGGTGCTGTAGTCGATCAGGGGGCCCGCATGCGCCGCCAGCCCGATCGCAAGCGCTCGATCGCCACTCTCGCCGCTGGACCATGCGTAGGACGCGCGCAGGTTGTCGAGCTCGGACAGGACGAGCGCCGCGTACTCGTCGCTGCGCAAGGTGCTGTCCATGTTGCCGTCGTCGGCGCGGCGCAGGAACGCCAGCATCGTTTCTGCATGCCGTTGCACGAGCACGGCGGTCTCGCCTGCGCGGGCCAGTTGTTCGATGGCGAATGCGCGCGACGATTCGAGCAGTCGATAGCGAATGGGCTCCGCGGAATCGACCACTACCAGCGACTTGTCGATCAGCGCCGCCAGGTGCTCGAGCACCGCCCACTCGTCGTGCTCGTCGTCCGCGCAAGTCGTTTGCGCGAGCTCCATCGTGAAGCCGCCGCTGAATACGCCCAGTCGCCGGAACACGGCGCGTTGCGGCTCGTCGAGCAGGCCGTGACTCCAATCCATCGCCGCGCGAAGCGTCTGGTGGCGACGCAACGCCGTGCGCGTTCCTGCAGTGAGCAGCAAGAAGCGCTCGCGCAGGTGCGCGTGCACCCTGCGCAAGCCGAGGAGCGGCACCCGCGCCGCGGCAAGTTCGATTGCGAGTGGCAGGCCGTCGAGCTGCCGGCACAGATCGATCGCAAGCGGCAGATCGGCGTCCTCGATCTCGAAGTGGTGAGCCGCCGCTCGGACGCGCGACTCGAACAGCACGAGCGCGCCGTATTCGCGGGCGCCCGGCACCGCGGCGTCGCGTGGCACGGCCAGCGGCTCGAGACGAAGCTGCTGCTCGGCCTGCACGTGCAGGGGCTCCTGGCTCGTGGCGAGCACGCGAAGCTCGGGCGCAGCGTTCAGCAGACATTCGACGATCGCTGCAAGGGGCGCGAGGAGGTGCTCGCAATTGTCGAGAACGAGCAGCATCTGTCGGCCCGCCACCGCATCGACGAGGCTTCGCATGCCCGTTTCACCCTCGGGGACGCTCAAGCCCAGAGGTTGCGCCAGGGCATGCACCAGCAGCGCCGGATCGCCCAGGCCGGCCAGTTCGATCAAGGACACGCCGTCTCGGAAATGGACGCCCTGGGCCGCGCTCACGACTTGCGCCAGGCGGCTCTTGCCGATGCCACCGGCGCCCACCAACGTCACGAGACGATGTGTCGCAAGCAAGCTCGTCAGCAAGGCCACCTCGTCGGTGCGCCCGACCAACGATGGGCCGGCTGCAAGCCGCTCGATGCAGGTCGGGGACGACCGCGGTTCGTCCGCAGCCGCCTTGTCATCGGCTGCTGCATCGACGAGCGGCGCCACGAAGCGGTAACCCCTTCCGGGGATCGTGGCAATTGCCCGTGCACCAAGCAACTTGCGCAGGCTGCTGACCTGCACCGGCAAGTTGCTCTCTTCGACCACCATGCGCGGCCACACGATGTCCAGCAGCTCGCCCTTGAGTACGACCCGGTCCCTCCGCTCGATCAGCGCGAGCAGCAGGTCGAACGCCCGCGTGCCGACCTGGCACTCGCGCCCATCCACGCGCAACACGCGCTGAGCGGTCTGCATCTCAGCCGACAGGAATCGATAGGTCTGGTCCGACATCCGTGTTCCGTTTGAAAGCCTGAGCGACGTGCTCCGGTCCAAGCATGCGATTTTGGCGCGCATGCAGGGGTCCGGACCCGCCTTCAGAACGCTTAAGAACGTTGCATGCGGGCTTCAAGACGCGTCGGCGTCCGTTGTCGAAGATCGCTTCCTCATTGCAACTGGAGACCCCCATGCCCCGCTTCATGATCGAACGTACGTTTCCGAATGGCCTGTCCGTTCCGATGACCGCAGAAGGTGCCGCGCTCTGCGGGCGCATCGCCTCCGTCAACGGATCGAAGGGAGTGACCTGGCTGCACTCGTACGTGAGCCCCGACAAGTCACGAAGCTACTGCGTCTACGACGGCCCCTCGCCCGACGCGATCCGCGAGGTCGCGCACCTGAACCAGATGCCCGTCGGCAGCATCACCGAGGTCTCGGTGCTGGATCCCTATTTCTATCGCTGAACCTCTATCGCTGAACCGGACCCCCGAAGAGCCTTTTCATAGTCAATGACACCAGACCGATTCGATCGGCAGGAAGGAATGAATGATCCCCAAGACCATCAGCCATCGCTTGCAGCGAACAGGCCTCTCGTTTTCCGCGCCGCGGCGTGTCCTGCGCATCGCCTTCGCGATCGGACTCTGTGCCGCCGGCGCGACCGCGACGCCTGCGCGTGCGCATCAGCACGGGCGTGAGCCAGGCTCTTCCCCACTGGTCGAGAAAGTGCGGCTCGCCACCGCACGGTTCGTCAACATCAACAACGCCATGAACGACGGCTGGATTCAGGCGACACCGTGCGTGAGCGGGCCCAGCGACGGCGCCATGGGCGTCCACTTCCTGAAGCCCGATCGTCTGCACGACGGCGTTCTCAAGGGCGATGAGCCTGAAATGCTGATCTACGAGCCGGTCGCCAACGGCAAGTTTCGTCTTGTCGGTGTCGAGTACATCGTCCTGGCGAACGAATGGTCGGCCAAGAACGAGCCCGGCGCTGCGCCTTCCGTGGACGGCCATCTCGCCAACTTCGTCGCTGAGCCGAATCGCTACGCCTTGCCTGCCTTCTACGAATTGCACGTTTGGGCATGGGCAGACAACCCCAATGGCAGCTTCGCGGATTGGAATTCAAAAGTCTCGTGCGATCGCCAACGGGTGTCCCGGTAGGGCCATGTGGGCACGTCAGTCCTGCTCCGGCGGCGGAGTGCCAAGCCTTTCGTATGTCGAATTCCCTCTTCCTTGCCGATATGCACGCTGTGCGAGGCTGCCGAGCTCCCTGTGGCGGTCGGCGGTTGCAGGCTGGCACGGCGGTGCACCTGGGCGAAAGGCCCGGCGAGCTGACCGTGCTCGGTGGTTTCATTTGGCTGACACTCGTCGGCGACGAAAACGACTACTTCCTGCGGCCCGGACAGCGTGTGCTGCTCGACCGTGCGCACGGCGGCGTGGTCGAGTCGGCGACAAATGGACAAGGCTCGACCTGGTGCTGGCGATCGCGGGGCGGTTCGGTTGTCGACGACGCGCAGAATTGCCGCCTGGGCAGCGTCGAGATCGTGGCGCTGGCGTCGCGGACGTGATGCGACGCGGTGCACATGACACCCGCATCGCACGGAGCGGGTGTGCGCACACCAGGCCGCAATTGGAGTTGCACGTGACCTCTCGACCCGTTTCGATCATTGCCGGCGACGCTCTCGAACGGACCAAGCGTTCGAACTATCCAGAACCATTCGCATCGAGAATGGAGGGCCGACACAAACGCCCTCTTGGAGACCTCTTCGGGATCTCGAACTTCGGTGTGAATCTGACTCGCCTTGCCCCAGGTGCGGTTTCGGCACTACGCCATGCTCACACGAAGCAGGATGAATTCATCTATGTCCTCGAGGGCAATCCGACGTTGCACACCGATGAGGGCCTGACGGCACTCGAGCCCGGCATGTGTGCCGGTTTCAAGGCTGGCACGGGCAATGGTCACCGCCTCGTCAACGGTACCGATGAGGAAGTCCTCTACCTCGAAGTCGGCGATCGGACGCCGGGTGACGAAGGGACTTACCCGGACGACGATCTGTGCGCGCGACTGGTCGATGGCCACTGGGCCTTCACGCGCAAGGACGGGACTCCGTACTAGGCGACGCGAGTCTTGGCGCACGAAGGTTGCGTCGCTTTCCGTCGCCCAGAGCGAGAGGCCGCGCGTCGGCATCACGTGCCTCACGCAGACCTTGCGCAGGATGTTTCCCACGTGAGGAAAGGCCAGCCTCTTTCAGGCCCGGCGCGCTGGATGTCTCTGACCGGCAAGGTTCGTAGTTATCGTTGCGGTCTCGTTGCGGTCTCCCCGATCGCCGTTTCAAGGAAGCATCATGAACAGAATCATCTGGTTAGTCGGCCTCGTTGTCATCGTTCTGTTCATTGCCGGTTACTTCGGGCTGCGCTGAACCCAACGAATCACAGCAGCTTCCGGCAGCGCACGTCGAGGTAGGTGAGCGTGTCTCCATCGAGGTCATGTGAGTGCCTCGGGTCGATCGCTCACGGCAACATGATCGTGGTCGACGGCGGCACCGTCCACGAGGCAGTCGCTGCCGGGAGTCGATCTGGAACTTGTTCGACCAGGCGCTGCCGCCGACGTTGAAGCGGTCCGGCCCATCCTGGCTGGGGCGGTCACTTCTCGGAGTGCAAGGATGAGCACGAAAGACACCCTGCGCCGGCGGCCGAGGCACGCCCTACGAGACCTGCTCCTGGCCGGGTGCGGTGCCTTGCTCGTATTCACGGCGAGCATGGTCCATGCCGAGACGGCCGTACCCGCTCCGCCATACACGGCCGTGCCGGCCGGCGCCGACGGCATCGGCAAGCGCTACATGGGCCGCGACATCGCCGGCGTGATGGGCTGGCAGGGGGCAGGATGGCTAGAGCGCGGGGAGCGCGAGCGCGAAGAGCGCACCGACCTGCTGGTGACCGCGCTCGCGCTGCGGCCCGGCATGGTGGTCGCCGACATCGGCGCCGGCACGGGCTACCTGGCGCGGCGCATGGCGCCGGCCGTGATGCCCGGCGGCAAGGTGTTGGCAGTCGACGTGCAGCCCGAGATGGTCTCGATGCTGCAGGCGATGGTGCGGCAAAGCGGCCTGGCGCAGATCGAGCCGCGGCTCGGCGCCGAGCGCGACGTGAAGCTGCCCGCCGGCTCCGTCGACCTGGCGATCATGGTCGACGTCTATCACGAGCTCGCGTATCCGTTCGAGGTGACCGGCAGCATCGTGCGCGCACTCAAGCCCGGCGGGAAGCTCGTGTTCGTCGAATACCGCGCCGAGGACCCCAAGGTGCCGATCAAGGCGCTGCACAAGATGAGCGAGGCGCAGGTCAGGCGCGAAGCGGCGGTGCATGGCCTCGCGTGGGAGCGCACCGTGGAAACCTTGCCCCGGCAGCACCTCGTGGTGTTCCGCAAGCCGCGCTGAGCGACTCATGGTACGGCCCGGATCGTCGGCCCGAACAAACGAAACACTTCAGCGACCCGCCTCGGCTACGCCTTCTGGACCATCGCAGTGAAGCACCTCGCCCCCGGCCCGGGGTCGAGTGCGATGCACGCAGCCCGCTCAGGCACACTCCCTCGACATCAACGAGGAGCTACACACATGGCGACGACGAAGAAGACCGGCCTGCTGACCAAGATGAAGGACGCCGTCGCCAGCATGTTCTCGAGCGGGCCGG
>JBDTNU010000211.1:0-6388 GCA_039933535.1 Caldimonas sp.
GTACGCCAGTCGCACGAGGTGCTGCAACTCGAAGAAGTGCTGAAGAGCGTGCTGGTACTGCGCACCCGGGAAACCCAGGCGCGCGGAATCGCCCTCAAGCCGCTGCTCAAGTCGGCGCGCATCATCGTCGACGGCTCGCTCCTGTTCAGCCTGCTCAATGCGACCCTCGATTGGGCGCTGGCCAACGCGCACGCGCACATCGAGTTCACGATCGATTTCAAGACCTGGCCCGCGCATGCCCGGCTCACCTGCAAGTTCGCGCACCGACCCGCTGACCAGCCCGACGACGACGGCGTGACCACGTCGACGCCGCCCCGCCTCGACTCGCTCAGCTGGCGGCTGATCGAGCAGACCGGCTGGACCATGGGCCTGGTCGTCGATCGCAAGGACGCCGCGGGCATCACGACCCTCGTGCTCGAATTTCCGAAGACCGCGGGCGACGAGATGGAAGGCCTCTCGGCCTCCGAGATCGACGATGCCTCGAACCAGTCGGGCAACTCCAAGGCGCTGGCCGGCAGCCACGTGCTGGTGGTCGCATCGCGCCGCGAGGTGCGGGTGCTGATCCGCGATGCCTTGCGCAACATGAGCATGCTGGTCGACTTCGTCAGCTCGGTCGACGAGGCCGTCAGCTTCTGCAAGGAAGGCCTGCCGCACGCGATCATCGTCGAGTCGATCCAGCGGGGCGGTCGCTTCACGTCGTTTCGCGACGAGATCCTGGCCGAGGTGCCGGACTTCGTCTTCGTCGAGATACTCGAGCAGGGCTCGACCTTCGAGATGTCGGGCACCAACGGCGCCACGATGGCGCGTATCGGCCGCGACGTCGTCGCCAGCTCGCTGCCGGCAGCGCTGATGTTCGAGCTGTCGAAAAGTCTCTAGGTCGGCGCCGCTACTTGCCGAAGACCCGCGCCAGCAAGGCGCTGCCGGTCCCGATCGGATCGCGGCGGATCTTCATTTCTTCTTCGCCGATCATGAACTAGAGGCCGTCGAGCGCCTTGCGCGTGACGTAGTGTTCGACCTGTTCAGCGCGCGCGCAGGCCGGCGATGGCCGCGCCGACGATGAGCAGCGCGGCGATGGCGATCCAGCCGCTGAGTGGCCGGCCGGTCGTGGCCACGAGCAACAGCGTCGACGCCAGCGGCGTCAGGTAGCTGAGGATGCCGATGCTCCGCGCATCGCCGCGCTTCAAGGCCGCGTCCCAGAGGTAGAAGGCGGCGCCGAGCGGGCCGAGGCCGGTTGCGACGATGAGCGCCCCGTCGCGCGCGGACAGCGTGACGCTCTCCTCGAAAGCGACGTGGCAGAGCAAGGCCAGCACGCCCGAGACGAGCCCGAACAGGCCGACGACCGCGGTCGGGAAGTGGGGCACGCGCCGTGTCAGGAGCGAATAGCTCGCCCAGATGAACGCCGAGCCGAGGGCAGGCACGTAGCCCCAGGCAAAGCCTCCCGCGACGCTTCTGCCGCCGAGGATCGCGAGCGCAGCGCCAGCAAATCCGGCGAGCGCCGCGCCGACATGGACCGGCCGCAGCGTCAGGCCGGGCAGGAACACCGGTGCCAGCACGACGATGAACAGCGGCCACAGGTAGTTGACCAGGTTGGCCTCGACTGGCGGCGCGTGGCGCAAGGCGATGAAAAGCAGGAAGTGAAATCCGAACAGGCCATAGACGCCCAGCGCGAGAGTCGACATCGGCACGCGCCATTGGCGAGCCAGCGGCCACGCCGGCACGCTGCCGATGACGAGCGCGAGGCCGGTCAGCAGGAACGGCGGCACATGGGCCAGCGCGACGCCGAGCGAGGCCAACGTCGCCCAGAGCGCGATCGCGCCGAGCGCGAGCAAGGTGGCGTTCATCGCTGCGGCGCCGATGGTCCGAGCGCCGCCGCCGGATTCAGCGCCAGAACCGCCACACCAGCCAGATCGCAGCGCCGATGAGGATCGCGCGGACGAGGTACGGACCGCGCTCGGCCCACGTCGACCATTCGATCGGCGGCCCGTCATGGCCTCTGCGCGCTCGCGTCTCGGCCTCCATGCCCGCGACCCACTCGCGCCGCCGCGGCAGGTCGGCGGAAAGCGCGTCCAGGCGACGCTTCACGACCTCCGGCGGCGGGTGCTCGGCATTGGCCTTGAGCGCCGGCGCGAGCGCCTGCACGGCAGCATTGGCCTCGCGCAGATTCGGGATCGCCAGCGTCGCTCCGCATTGCGCGCAACTCATGGTGTCGCCCGGCGGCAGCGCAGCGCCGCACGCGGCGCACTGCATCGCCTGCTGCCGCGCCGCGGTGTCGTGAACCGCGTGCGGCTCGAGCATCGCTTCCGGATCGAGGGCGCGCGCCAGGCGCGCGATGTCGAGCAGGCTGGGCACCGAAGTGCAAAACGTACAGCACTCGTCGTTCGCACCGATCGCCGCGCCGCAATTGACGCAGTCGATGCGCCCGCGTTCGCGCAAGAGCCTGGCGCGATCGAGGCGCGACATCGGTCGGAGCAAGCCCTTTTCTTCCAGGAACTCCGCGAACGACTGGTACGCGCCGTGCCGGCGCACGCACTGCAGCTGCACCGAGCGGCCCCAGCGCGACTGGTTGTGAACGATCTTGACCGGCCCCGCGCAGCGCGGACAACGGGCATCGCGCCGCAAGGGCTCGAAGGGCAGGTCGTAGGCCTCGGCCATGCGGCCGATCAACGCGAGCAGGCCGGGGCCGCTCAGCTGCGCCGTCTCGGTGCCGTCGAACCAGACCAGGTCGCAGCTGTCGCAGATGTCGAGCTCGATGTGCGCGCCGTAGTGGCCGGCCAGCGCGAGGCGCCGCATGGTCGAGCGACAGTTGCCGCACGCGAGCGCGGGATCGGCCGCCGGGCCGGGAACGGCGACCGGCTGCATCGCCTGCGCCTCAGACTGCGGCGGCGACGCCCGCCGCATGCGCCTGCTGGTCGGCGTGGTAGCTCGACCGGACCAGCGCGCCGACCGCGGCGTGGCTGAAGCCCATCGCCGCCGCTTCGCGCTCGAACATGCGGAAGGTGTCGGGATGGACGTAGCGGCGCACCGGCAGATGATGACTGCTCGGCGCAAGGTACTGGCCGATCGTCAGCATGTCGATGTCGTGCGCGCGCATGTCGCGCATCACCTGCAGGATCTCGTCGTCGGTTTCGCCGAGTCCGACCATCACGCCGCTCTTGGTCGGCACATGCGGCGCGAATTCCTTGAATCGCTTGAGCAGGTTGAGCGAGTACCCGTAGTCGGAGCCGGGCCGCGCTTCCTTGTAGAGGCGCGGTGCGGTTTCGAGGTTGTGGTTCATCACGTCGGGCGGCGCCGCCTTCAGGATCTCGAGCGCGCGGTCCATGCGGCCGCGGAAATCGGGCGTCAGGATCTCGATCCGGGTCTCGGGCGAGAGCTCGCGCGTCTTCTCGATGCAGGCCACGAAATGACCGGCGCCGCCATCGCGCAGGTCGTCGCGGTCGACGCTGGTGATGACGACGTACTTGAGCTTCAAGGCCGCGATCGTCTTGGCGAGGTTGAGTGGCTCGTCCACGTCGAGCGGGTCGGGTCGGCCGTGGCCGACATCGCAGAACGGGCAGCGCCGGGTGCACTTGTCGCCCATGATCATGAAGGTGGCCGTGCCCTTGCCGAAGCATTCGCCGATGTTCGGGCAGGACGCCTCCTCGCAGACCGTGTGCAGCTTGTGCTCGCGCAGGATCTGCTTGATCTCGTAGAAGCGGGTCGATGGCGAGCCGGCCTTGACGCGGATCCAGTCGGGCTTCTTCAAGATCTCGGCAGCGACGATCTTGATCGGAATGCGCGAGGTCTTCGCCTCGGCCTTCTGCTTTTGCGTCGCGTCGTAGATCGGCAAGGGCGTCATCACGGGCTCAGGGTGGCGGCGAGGTTCTCGCCGAGGGTCTTCGCCACCTCGTCCCACGAGGCGCGAACGCCGATTGTAGAAAGGTCGATCGTTTTCAGCCCGGCATGACCGCACGGATGGATGCGTTCGAAGGGCTCGAGGTCCATGGCGACGTTGAGCGCCACGCCGTGATAGCTGCGATGCCGGCTCACCTTGACGCCGATCGCGGCGATCTTGCCGAGCCCGGCGAACTTGTCGCCGTCATCAGGGGCCGACGCGTGCACCGCGTGTCCGAAGGGATCGGCGAGGCGCACATAGATGCCTGGCTCGCCGCGCACGCGATGCCCCGTGACCGCGTACGTCTCGAGCGTTCGAACCAGCGCCTGCTCGAGCCGGAACACGTATTCCTTGACGTAGATGCCGAGCCGGCGCAGGTCGACGAGCGGATAGGCGACCACCTGCCCCGGCCCGTGGTACGTGACCTGGCCGCCACGATCGGTTTGCACGACGGGAATCGAGCCGGGATCGAGGACGTGCGCGGGCTTGCCGGCGATACCTTGCGTGAAGACGGGTGGGTGCTCGCAGAGCCAGATCTCGTCCGGCGTATCGGCTTCGCGCCCGGCGGTGAAGGCGCGCATCGCCTCGAAACTCGGCTCGTAGGCGACGCCGCCGAGACGCCTGACGATCATCGCGCGGGCCGGGACCTCACAGCACGACCTTGACCAGCGGATGCGTCGAGAGCGTGCGGTACAGCTCGTCGAGCTGCTCGCGGCTGGTGGCGTTGACGGTGATCGTCACGCCCAGGTACTTCGCGCCACTGCTGGGCCGCAGCTCGATCGACGATGCGTCGAACGTCGGGTCGAATCGACGGGCGATTTCGGTCACCGCGTGCACGTAGCCCTCGGCGTTCACACCCATCACCTTGATGGGAAAGCGCGACGGATAGTCGATCAGCGATTTCTCGGGCGGGATGTCCTGCATGACAGTTGATGCTTCCATCGCCCGGATATGCGGGCGGCCGCTGCGGATGCAATCCTGACCAGGACTCCCGCGGGACTCAGATCGATTGCGTCGCCTTGGCCCGCTGGTACGCCTCGTACAGCTTCGCATACACCGGCCCCGGCTTGCCGCGCAGCGCGCCATGGCCGACGCCTTCGCCGTCGAGCGTGGTCACCGGCAGCACTTCCTTGGTGGCCGAGCTCAGCAGCACCTCGTCGGCCGCATTGACCTCGCCTTCGGCGATCGGACGCAGGTTGTAGGCGATGCCGCATTTCTCGCACAGCTCCTTGATCAGCTCGTAGCGGATGCCTTCGAGCACGTGCTCGCTCTTCGGCGGCCCGAGGACCGCGCCTTCATGGACGATCCAGACGTTCGACGCCGCCGCTTCGGTGAGGAAGCCGTCGCGGAACATGATCGTCTCGGCGGCATCGCGGTCGGCCGAGATCTGCCGCGCCAGCACGTTGCCGAGCAGCGAGATGCTCTTGATGTCGCCGCGCTCCCAGCGGAAGTCGCGCGCCGTGACGCAAGCCACGCCCTGGTGGCGTGCCTCGCCGCTGGCCGGCTTCATCGGGCTGCTCGTCATGAAGACAGTCGGCGCCAGTCCGAGCGGCATGACGTGGTCGCGCACGGCAACGCCGCGCGTGACCTGGATGTAGACGACCTGGTCGGTCGCACCGCCATGCTCGACCAGCGCGGCGACCAGCTTTCGGCAGCGCTCCAGCCACTGCTCGCGGTTGTGCGGGTTGTCGATGCGCAGCTTGCTCAGGCTGCGCCCGAGCCGCGCCATGTGTTCGTCGAAACGGAACAGCTTGCTGCCGTAGACAGGAACGACTTCGTAGATGCCATCGCCGAACACGAAGCCCCGGTCGAGCACCGAGACCTTGGCCTCCGAGAGCGGCAGGTATTCGCCGTTCAGGTAGCAGAGCGTGTGGGGAATGTTCATCGCGCCTCCGGCAAGGATTGTCACTTGATCCAGAGCCGGATCGCGTCCCAGGCCCGGCCGAACACGCCGGCCTGCTCGACGCCTTCCATCACGACCAGAGGCAGCTCGATCACCGGCGTGCCCGCGGCGGTCGAGACCTTCAGCGTTCCCACGCGCTGGCCCTTGGCGAGCGGCGCCACCAGCGGGTCGGTACGCTCGACCTTGGTCTGGAGCTTGCCGCCTTCGCCCTTGGGCACGCTGACGAACACGGCGCCGGCGGCGGCCAGCTTGGCTTCGCGGTCTTTTCCCTTCCAAACCATCGTCGTCAGGATCGGCTTGCCGTCGTCGAAGAGGCGCACGGTGTCGAAGGCCTGGAAGCCCCAGTTCAGGAGCTTCTGGCTTTCGTTGGCCCGCGCCTCCATCGACGTCGTGTTGAGCACGACGGTGAGGATGCGGCGCTTGCCGGCGCCGCCCGCCACGCCGAGGTTGGGAAACTCGCGCTGCGCCGTGGCGAGCAGGCAGTAGCCGGCGGCATCGGTGAAGCCGGTCTTCATGCCGTCGACAGTCGGATCACGGCGCAGCAGCAGGTTGCGGTTCGGCTGCGAGATGTTGTTGTACTTGTATTCCTTGATCGAGTAGTACGGAAAGTACTC
>JBDTNU010000212.1:0-6373 GCA_039933535.1 Caldimonas sp.
GTATTCACCGATGCGACCAACGCGCGCCGTCATCGCGTGGCGATCAGAAATTGGCTGTCACCGTGACGCGGAAACTGCGCGGCTCGACCGGGTGGAAGTGGATGTCGTCGACGCCTTGCGCCGGCTCGCCTTGCAACCGCGAGGTGTAGTAGTAGTCGATGTCGCTCGCCTTTCGGTCGAAGAGATTGAAGACGTCGAGCGCGACCTTGATGTCCGGCGTGATCTTGTAGCCGACGCGCACATAGGCCAGCGTGGTCGCCTTCGAGCGCTGCGAGTTGTCCTCGATCAGCGGCCGCGGGCCGAAGTAGCGGAGCTGGAAGTGGCCGAACCACGGGCCTCGATCGACCACTGTCGCGCCGAGCGAGACGACGGTGTTCACCGAGCCCGGGATGTAGCGGCCCGGCGTCTCTGGGTCGTCGGTCGTGAAGCGGGCGCGCGAGACGGCGACGTCGGCATCGAGCAGCAGCCACGAGGTGGCGATGTAGTGGTTGTTGAGCTCGATGCCCGATCGCCTGCTCGGTCGGCTCGCCTCGGTGTCGCCGGCATCGCCCGAGAAGACCAGCTCCGAACCGAGCTTCAGGGTCCAGAGGGCGACCGAGGTCTGCAGCCCCGGCACGATCTCGGTGCGCAGACCGACCTCACCGCCGTTCGAGCGGACCAGCAGCGGCGAGGGATCGGCGATCGCATTCGGGTCGTTCGGATCGGCCGCGAACTCCTTCGGCTTGACCTTCTCGGTGGCGCCGCGCGCGTCGTTGCTGTGGAAGCCGTTGCCGTAGTTGACGAAGTACTCGGTCTTCGCCCACGGGCCGAAGATCAGCGAAAGCTTCGGTGAGAGCAGGCCGGCGTTCTTGCTGCCGGTGTTCTGCGCGATCGAGCTCGTCACGTCGACCAGGAAGCGGTCGGCGCGCACGCCCGCGACGCTGCGAAACCACGGCGTCCACTCGAACTGGTTGTCGGCATAGAGGCCGACGTTCATCTCCCGGACCCGGCTCTCCTGCGTCACCGAGGCGAGCTGGCGCTGCACGGTGCTGTAGAGGCCGACGGGGTCGAGGCGGTCGTGGCGGAGTTGCAGGCCGACGGTGGTCACCGAGTCGTGGCCGCCGAGCTTCATCGTCCACGAGCGGCTCGTCGCCAGGCCGAGCACGGTACGGTGCTCGGCCTGATGGAACTGGTCGCCATCGATCTGTGTCGGGTCGAGGTCGATCGGATGTTCGAGGAAGAACGTGAAGTTCGAGTAGAGGTCGAGCCTGGAGCGGATCGCGTAGGCATTCAGGCGGAACTCGCCGTCGTCGAGCCGGCGTGTGGTCTGGAACGACAGGCTGGCGCGCGCCGTCTGGCCGCCATCGCTCGGATCGATGGCGCCGAAGCGGCCGATCAGCCCCGAGTCGACGGCGCGCTGCGGGATCTGATCGGTCGAGTTCCAGCCGGCGGAATAACCCATCGCCGTGATCGAAGAGCGATTCGCCTCGTCGCCGAAGCTGTAGCGCAGCACGCCATTGACGCGATGGAACTTCTCGGGGTTGTCCCAAGGTCCGTCGTTGTGCGCCATCTCGAGCGCGTAGAGCAGTTTGCCCGGCCCCAGGTTGTTGGAGTTGGCGATCAGGCCGCGGTCGTAGCGGTTCTCGCCGAGCGTGACCGAAGCGATCCCGCGCGGCAGCGAATCGAACAGTCCGATGCGCGCCGAGCCGGCCGACGAGAAGTCGCCTTCCTCGGCGTAGTACGGCCCCTTCTTGTATCGGATGCGGTCGACCAGCTCGGGGATCAGCCAGTTCAGGTCGCTGTAGCCGTGGCCGTGCGCATGCGTCGGCATGTTCACCGGCATGCCGTCGACCCAGGTCGCGAAGTCGGTGCCGTGGTCGAGGTTGAAGCCGCGCAGGTAGTACTGGTTGGCCTTGCCGTCCCCGCTGTGCTGCGTGACGATGACGCCAGGCACGAATTCCAGCACTTCGGCCGGCCGCAAGGTCGGCCGGCTCTCGATCAGCTTCGACGTGACCGTGCCCGCGCTTGCAGCGTCGCTGCTGCCGACCGAGTTGATGTAGTTGCCCTGGATCTGCACCGCAGGCAGCTCCTGTGGTGCGGCTTGCTGGGCCGTCGCGGCCTGCGCACAGGCGAGCACGGCGGCGGCCGACAACATCGAGCGCGTGAAGCGTCTCGATGCGTGATCGATGAAAGAAGACATGGAATGCCCCGTCGAAAATGGCGTTGGAATCGCGCTGGCCGCAATCGGCCAGGCATGGCGTCGTTGCACAGGCCGCCGGGCGGCGGCGATCTCAGGCCGGCGCGCGGGGCGGGCGTTCGGGCAACGCGGGGTGGTGCGTCTCTGGCACCCATGGCGCATGCGACGCAGCCACGGCATCGAGCGTGGCAGGCGACCAGGCAATGCCGGAGGGAAGCAGGGCGACGAACATCGCCAGCGTCGGGCTGATGCCGAGGTCGTCGCCGTCGCCGCTGGATTGCAGAGCCTCGCCGTCGGCGAGAACGACGCTGGCATCGCCGCGCGCGTGGTGGTGCCGTTGCGAGCTCCCTGCTGCGTGGAAATGGCCGAAGGCGGTGGCGACGTGCGTTGGCAGCACCGTGATCTGCGCGGGTGCGCGGCGAAAGTCTTCGAGCACGATGGACGCCATCGCCTTGTGCGAATGCGCCGGGCCGATCGCCGCGATCATGCCGGCCGCGAGCCCATGCAGCGGCACCAGGCACGCCAGCAGGCACGCCACGAGCCGGCGCGCGAATGGGCGACTGAGGGCGGAGAGCGGGAAGCGGTGCACGTGCGGGTGGTCGGGGCAGCGTCTGCAGCTACGCGGCTCGGGCCACTTCGGATGCACGCCTCATCCCGGCTTTTGCGCCTGGTCGCAATCCACCTGGATGATCTCGCGCCGCGCGCCGTCGATGCGCGCGGCCGTGAGCTTGCCGCCCCAGACGCAGCCGGTGTCGAGGCCGAGCAGGTTCGGACGATCGAGCAGGCCGAGCGTCGACCAGTGGCCGAAGGCGATCGGTGTTCCTGCGGTCATGCGGCCGGGCGCCTCGAACCACGGCGTGAACCCGGCCGGTGCGGTCTCGGCGCCGTCCTTGCTGTCGAACTCGAGCGTGCCATCGGCATCGACGAAGCGGATCCGGGTCAGCGTGTTGAGCGTGAAACGCAGTCGCTCCGTGCCGGCCAGCGATTCGCTCCAGCGCACCGGCTCGTTGCCGAACATCGCGCCCAGGAATTCGCGCGGTGGCGAGCTGCGCAATCGACGCTCCAGCTCGGCGGCGAGCGTCAGCGTCGTGGCCAGGTCCCATTGCGGCACGACGCCGGCATGCAGCATCAGCCAGCCGTGCTCGTGGACAGCCATGCGCCGCTGCCGCAGCCATTCGAGCCACGCTTCGCGGTCGGGCGCATCGAGAATCGCGTCGAGCGTGTCGTTGCGGTGCTTGGGTCGCACGCCGGCGGCGACGGCAAGCAGATGCCAGTCGTGGTTGCCCAGCACACAGGTCGCGGCCTCGCCCAGGTCGCGCAGCCGGCGCAGAACCGAGAGCGAGTCCGGGCCGCGGTTGACGAGGTCGCCCAGCACGTAGAGCCGGTCGCGTGACGCCGAAAAACCGATTTCGGCGAGCAGGCGTTCGAGTGCCGAGGCGCAACCCTGGAGGTCGCCGAGGAGGTAAACCATGATTTCGATTCTGCTACGCTGACTGCCCGACACCGCTGCGCCCCGCATGGACGTTGCCCTGCTGCTCTTCCTGATCTTCCTGAATTCGCTGTTCGCCATGTCGGAGATGGCGCTCACCGCCAGCCGCCGGGCGCGCCTGCAGGTGATGGTGGAGTCCGGCGACTCCGGCGCCAGCCACGCGATGGCCCTGCACGACAACCCGACCAAGTGGCTCTCGGTCGTGCAGATCGGCATCACCTCGATCAGCGTGCTCAACGGCATCGTCGGCGACGCCGCCTTCTCGGCGCCGTTCGGCCGCTGGCTGCACGAGACCTTCAATCTGCGCGACCGCGTGGCCGAGGTCGCGGCGACAGCGATGGTCGTCATCACCATCACCTTCCTCAGCATCGTCTTCGGCGAGCTCGTGCCCAAGCGGCTGGGGCTGATGTATCCGGAGACGATCGCCCGCCTCGTCGCCCGGCCGATGGAGTGGCTCTCCGTGATCGCCCGGCCGTTCGTGCGCCTCCTCTCGTGGTGCACCGAGGCGACCTTGAAGCTGATGGGCGTGCGCGGCGGCCCGGCGCGCAGCGTCACGGAAGAGGAGATCGCCGCCAGCCTCGAGGAAGGGCTCGACGCCGGCGTCATCGAGGCGCAGGAGCACCAGATGGTGCGCAACGTCTTTCGCCTCGACGATCGCCAGGTCGGCTCGATGATGATTCCGCGCGCCGAGATCGTCTGGCTCGAGGCGACGGCAGGAGCCGAAGACGTGCTGCGCGCGATCGCCAACGAGGAGCACTCGCGCTACCCGGTGTGCCGCGGCGGACTCGAGGACGTGCTCGGCGTGGTCAGCGCGCAGTCGCTGTTGCAGCAGGCGATGCAGGGCCGCGTCTTCGCGCTCGAGGAGCGCCTGCAGCCGCCCGTCTTCGTTCCCGAGACGCTCTCGGGCATGGAGCTGCTCGAACAATTTCGCGCCTCGAGCGCGCAGCTCGTCTTCGTCGTCGACGAATATGGCGAGGTGCAGGGCATGATCACCGTGCGCGACGTGCTCGAGGCGATCACCGGCGAGTTCAGCACCGAGATCGAGGCCGACTCGTGGGCGGTGCAGCGCGACGACGGCAGCTGGCTGTTCGATGGCCTGATCCCGACCCCGGAGCTCAAGGACCGGCTCGCCCTGAAGGAGCTGCCGGAAGAAGGCCGCGGCCGCTACAACACGTTGGCAGGCATGATCATGCTGTTGTTGGGGCGCCTTCCCGACACCGCCGATTCGGTCGAATGGGAAGGCTGGCGCTTCGAAGTCGTCGATCTCGACGGCAAGCGCGTCGACAAGGTCCTGGCGCAAGCACTTGTTCCCAATTCCACCGGAGCCCACATTTGAACCGTCCCGCGCCTTCGCTCTATCGCCGCTCGATCGCGCTCGATCCGGTCACCCACCGCCACCGCAGGGTGGTGCCGCTCGCGGACTACTCGATCGCGCGCGACCTGCACGCGGTCTTCATCACCGCGACCGAGTTTCCGCAGGCCGCGCTCGAGTTCCCGATCGTCTTCGTCGAGACCGGCCGCCACGACGTCGCCGGGCGGCCGATGATGTCGCCGGTGGCCCTGCTCGGCCTCAGCCATGGCGAGAACCTGCACATCGATGGCACGCGCTGGGACGCGCGCTATATCCCGGCCTACATCCGCCGCTATCCGTTCTCGACCGCGGCAATGCCCGGCACGTCGGGCATCAACGTGCTGGTCGACGACGCCTGGAGCGGCTTTTCGGACGAGGCGGGCGAGCCCTTGTTCGAAGCCGACGATTCGCCCGCGCCCGCGCTCCAGCGGGCGATGGACTTTCTCGAGCGCTTCGAGCTCGAGGCCGAGCGCACGCACGCGTTCTGCGAGCGCGTCGTCATGCTCGGCGTGCTGAAGGAGATGAAGGCCGACGCGACACTGCCGAACGGCGAGACGCTGTCGGTCGACGGCTTTCACACCATCGACGAAGACAAGCTGCGCGCGCTGCCCGACGCGACCGTGCTGGAGCTATGGCGCAACGGCCTGCTCATGCTGATGCAGGTGCACTTGATGTCGATCGTCAACATTCGCCACCTCGTCAACAAGAAGGCGGCGCGGCTGGCGGCCAAGGGCTTGCCGGACACGGCGGCCCTGCGCTCCAACCGCAAGTAGCCTGCGGACGCGGCGGCGACATGACCGGAACCCTGTTCGAGCGCACGCTCGCGACGGCCGCGATCGAGGCGGTCTTCAGCGACGCGAAGCTGGTCGGCGCGATGCTCGAGTTCGAGGCCGCGCTGGCGGAAGCCGAGGCCGCCGAGGGCGTGATCCCCGCGAGCGCGTCGGCCGCGATCGTCGCGGCCTGCCAGGGCGAAGCCTTCGACGTCGAGACGATCGTCGCCGAGGCGCGCCTCGCCGGCGCGCTGGCGATTCCGCTGGTGCTGCACCTGAAGGCGCGGGTCGCGGCGGCCAGCCCCGAAGCGGCGCGATTCGTTCACTACGGCAGCACGAGCCAGGACGTGATCGACACGGCGATGGCGCTCGCCACGCGCTCGGCCGTGGCGTTGATCGACGCCGACCTGCATCGCCTCATCGATGCCCTCGTGGCGTTGGCAAGGCAACATCTCGCGACGCCGATGCTCGCGCGCACGCTGATGCAGCCGGCCCAGGTCGCGAGCTTCGGCCTCGACGTGGTGAGCTGGCTCGCACCGCTGGTTCGCACGCGCCAGCGCCTGCGCGATGCAGCGCAGGCGGCGCTG
>JBDTNU010000213.1:0-6356 GCA_039933535.1 Caldimonas sp.
CCGTGAGAAGCAGGCCGACCAGATGCAGGATGCCCAGCGCCGCGCCGCTCGCGGCCAGCGCGGCCAGCACGATCAAGGTCGCGCCGACCAGTGGCAGCAGCACGGCGGCGAGGCGCTGCGCGTTGCGAAGGTAGGCAGCGAGCAGGGCGACCACGGCGGCGGCGCCGAGCGCGGCCTGCCACATCGCCTGCTGCAGGTAGCGCGCGTAGAGCGCGTCGAGCTCGGGCTTGATGGCGACCAGCTGGGCGCCAGGAACGCCGGCGATCGCGTTCCGGACCTTGACGGCGTCGACGGCTTGACCGTCTGCCGTCTGCAGATTCAGCAAGGCCCGCCAGGGTCGCGTCGTGTCGCCACGCAGGAGCAGCGCGTCGACGGCGGAGGCGAGTGGCGTGCCTTCGAGCGCGCTGCGATCGAACGGTGCCTGCGCGCGCGCCGCCTGCGCTTCGGCGACGAAGGCGCCGAGGCGCGCGGTCGGCAGCGCGCCGCCCTCGGTCGCCTGCTCGAGCCGGGATGTCAGCGTCGTGGCATCGGGCAGGCTGGCCAGTCGCGCCCGTTGCGTCGCCGGACTCGGCAGGAAGCGTGCCGGCGAGGTGTAGCCCTGCAGGACGCCATCGCGAACCAGCGCGTCGAGGCGTGCGCCCACCGCCTCGGCGGCGGCGAGCGCAGCGCCCTCGTCCGGCGCCGAGACCGCGACCAGCGTTCCTGCGTCGGGCGCGCCGACGTCGGTGCGCAGGATGGCGTCGCGCTTCTGCTCGGCGGCGTCGATCGCGCTCAGATCGAGCAGCTCGCCGCGCCACGGCGTCGGCAGCACGACCAGGGCGATCGCCGCGAGCACGGCGAGGGCGACGAAGACGAAGCGAACCCGCGGCAAGGCAGCGCTCGCGCTGCGCATGAAGCGGCCGAGCCGCTCGCGCAAGCCCACGCCCGGCGCGCCGCGCGGCGCGATCGCGGGAAAGACGAAGCGCGTCGTCGCTGCCGCCGCGGCGAGCCCGGCGATCGAGAACACGCCGAGTTGGGCCAGGCCCGGAAAGCCTGCGAACACGAGCGCGGCAAAGCCGATCAGCGAAGTGAAGAGGCCGAGTCGCACGGTCGGCCAGCTCCGGCTCAGCCAGTGCGATGCGGCGCTCTCGCTCCTTGCTGCGTCGCCGGCTTCGAGACTCGAGGCGCGTACCTGGATCAGGTAGTAGATCGCGTAGTCGACTGCTTCGCCGATCAGCGTCGTGCCGAAGCCGAGCGTCATGCCGTGCACCTGGCCGAAGCCGAGGCTCACCGCCGCGATGCCGGCGAGCACGCCGGTGGCGACCGGCAGCAGCGCGATGGCGAGCGAGCGCAGCGATGCGAAGGCGAGCCAGAGCAGGCCGACCATCGCCAGCGTGCCCCAGACCGCGAGCCGCTCGACCTCGGACTTGATGCGTTCGCGCGCCGCCACGCCGAAGCTGCCGGCGCCCGAGACCTCGAGCCGAAGCGGAGCGATGGCATTCGCCGCGCCTTGCTTCGCAGCGACGGGTGCCAGCTTGGCGAAGGCATCGCGGATCGTCTGCAGCGCCGCCTGCTGGCCGTCGAGATTGGCGCCATCGGCACGAGTCGTCATCACCAGCACGGCGCGCGGCGCGCTGCGCGAGACCCAGACACCTTGCTCGCTCTTCGGCGCCTGCGCCGGCGTCAGCGCGTCGGCAATGCGCACGGTCTCGCCGGTCGGATCGCGCAGGAGGATGGGCTTGATCAGCGATCCGGCGGGCGTGCCGAGCAGCGAGAGCGTGTCGTCGATCGCTGCGCGCAGGCCATCGACGCCGAAGCGCGCCGAATCGACGGCCGGGCTCAGGGCGTAGCGGTGCGCGAAGACGAAGCGGCCGGCGTCCTGCCATGGCGTCGTGTCGCCGTTGTCGACCGATGCGAAACGGTCGCTCGCGCGCAGGGCATCGGCGAGGTGCTTCGAGGCATCGGCGCGCGCCGTCGCGTCGCCGCCCTCGATGCCGACCAGTACGAGGCGCGACGCCGTTCCCGATTTGAGTTGGTCGAGCAGGACGGCCTGCTCGGGCGTTGGCGCCGAAGGAAGAAAAGCGGAGAGGTCGGCGACGTAACGGGCACGGACCGCGATGCCGATGGCAAGCGCCAGACCGAGCAGCCAGACCGCGACGGCGATGGCGCCGGCGCGACCCGCGACGGGGCGAACGGCCATCGTGCTCAGGGAGTGACCGCGCTCGAGAGCGGCTCGATCGTCATCGTCGAGCGGTCGCCGTCGGCGAGCATCACCAGCACTTCGCGGACCGCCGATTCGTGGCCGGTCAAACGCACCGAGGCGACCTGGCCGCGCAGGCGCATGTCGCGCGGCACGAGCTCGAGCGCCCAGCGCTCGGCGGTGCCCGATACCGTCGCGACGAACAGCCGCTCGAGCGACTCGCGATTGCCGGTGAGCGTGCCTCGCACCGCCTCGACGATCACCGCCGCCTCGGGCGCGCTGTCGAGCTGCACGGTACGGCTGCGGTCGCCCAGGCTCATCGTCAATACATTGCCGGCGACTTCGAGTTTTTCGCGACGTGGCTTCAGCGTCTCGCGCACGAAGACGTCGGGGGCGCGAAAGCTCAGCCGGCCCGACGATTCGAGCGTGCGGTCGAGCATCTCGATGCGCCGCTTCTCGGTGAAGCTGGCTTCGCCCGCCTTCACGCGCGCGAGCTGCGCCGTCAGTTGCGCGAGATCGAAGCCGGGCGCTGCCCGCAGCGTCAGCGGTGCGGCACAGGCGAGCGTGGCGAGCAGCGCGGCGAGGCCGCTCGCGAAGGCGCGCCGCTCAGGCTGCTTCGCTGGCACTCGCATCGTCGTCGGCCCAGAAGTCGTAGAAGTTGAACCAGTTGTAGGGCGCGGAACGACACAGCGTCTCGATCGTCGCGACATACTTTTCCAGCGCGGCGCGAACCGCGGCGTCGCGCTCCGCGGCCGATCGGTCGCCCGAGAAGTCGGCGAGCTCGGAAAAGTGCAGCTCGTAGCGATTTCCGCCGCGATACAGGCCGGCCATGAAGACGACCTTCCTGCGCAGCATCGCCGCCAGCCGGAAGGGCCCATCGCCAAAGTGAGCTGGCGCACCCAGGAACGGCAGGACCACGCTTTTCGACCGCTGCGTGTGGCCGGGCAGCGTGCGGTCGGCCAGCATGCCGGCGACGCCGCCGTCGTCGAGCCAGCGGCGCAACGAGAGCATCGCGTCGACGCGGCCGAGCGCGATCGTGTGCAGCTTCGCGTTCGGCGCGATCGCCGCCAGGATCTCGTTGATGAGGCGCGCGTTGTCCTCGTACATGATCATCGCCACGCGCAGGCCCTTGTCCTGGCCGATCATGCGCAAGGCTTCGAAGCTGCCGAGATGGGCACCGCAGGCGAGCACGCCTTCGCCGCGCGAGACCGAGTCGAGCACGGTCTCGACGCCGCTCGCCTCGACCTCGAATTCGTCGAAGCGTTCGCGCAGCAGGTAGACGCGGTCGAGCACGGTCGCGGCGAAGGCGAAGAAGTGGCGATGGACATCGCGCCACGTCGCGCGCCGGCCGAGCGCACGGTCGAGATAGCGACGTGATTGGCGGCGCTGATCGCGTCCGGCGATCACGAAGTAGAAGGCGATCGGGTGAAGCAGAAGTCGAGCGAGACGCCTGCCGGCAGCCAGCGCGATCCAGCGCATCAGTCGGATTGCGGTCAGGTTGCTGCGCTCGCGCTGGCCGGTCCAGCCGGCTACCGGGGCGCTGCCGCTTTCGCTTTTCATGGCGACACGCCTGCGGCCAGATCGGCGCGCGCGAACTGTCCGCTGGCCACGATCCGGCCGCCTTCGCTGACGCTGAAAGAGGTCGATCGCGCGCCCACTTGAAACGCGATCTCGAGCACCGTGCCCGGCAGCACGGGCGCGAGAAACTTGACGACCGACATCTGCGGCGAGGCGCCGAGGGCCGCCTTCAGTTCGGGCTCGGCAGCCGCCGCTTCGAGCACCTCGGCGACGAGTGCGACACCGGGCAGGAGCGGACGGCCAGGAAAGTGTCCGGCGAAGGCCGGATGGTCGCGTGCGATGTCGATGCGCCGGATCGGGGGCGATGGCATGTCGGTGCCCGGTCAGGCGCGTGCCAGGCCGTGCGCCAACGCCAACCGGGCAAGGCTTGCCGCGGTGAGCTTGCCGGTCGCTTCACGCGGCAGGACGTCGACGTGAACGATGCGCCGCGGCAGGAAGGCGGCGTCGACGCGGGTTCGCAAGGCTGCCAGGATGCGATCCCGGCGCAGCGTCGGCGCGACGACGAAAGCCACAAGGCGCGCGACGGCCGGCCCGTCGGCCGCTTCGGGAGGCATCCAGAACGCGCCGTCGACGACGCCTTCGATCGCGTTGAGGTGAAAGTTCAGGTGCCCGAGCGAGCTGCGCTTGCCGGCGATGTTGACGAGGTCGTTCGAGCGACCGAGCAGGCGAAACCGATCCCTGCCCAGCACCTCGAGCACGTCGGCGAGCGGCGTCGGCTCGGGCACGTGGCCGCCTTGCACGACGGCGCTTTCGCCGTCGCCGCTGAGAACGAGGCCGTCGAAGGTTTGCCATTCGGCGCCAGCGGTCGTGCGCCGCGTCGCCACCTGGCCGGCTTCGGTGCAGCCGTAGATCTCGAGCAGCGGCGCACCGAACGCGGCTTCGGCGCGGGCCGCGAGCTGGGGCGCGAGCGGTGCGGTGGCGCAAACCACGAGCTCGACGCTCGGCAGCGCGATGCCGGCATCGAGAAGGGCCTTCAGGTGAAACGGCGTCGTCACCAGCATTCGCGGCGCCGGGGTCCGCGCCAGCGCGGTGACGATGTCGGCCGGATAGAACGGCCGTCCCGCATCGAACGCAGCATCGCCGAGCAGCGCGATCAGGACGCTCGATTCGAAGCCGTACATGTGCTGCGCCGGAACCGTTGCCACGAGCGTGACGCCGGCCAGCGTGTCTCGTCCGATCGTCTCGGCCAGCCGCGTCGCTTCGGCGCGCGCGCTGACACCGAGCAAGCCCCAGGGCTTGGCGTGCGGCACCGGCTCGCCGGTGGATCCCGACGTGAGAACGAAGGCGGCGACGAGGTCGGCGGCGATCTTCGGAATCGCCACGACGCTCCTCGCATCGCCCGCGCCCTCGTCGTGAACGATCGCCGGCAGGCTGCATGCGTCGCCTTCCGACTCGACCAGCGCATAGACCAGCGGAAAGCGCGCGCGCAGCCGCTCGACCGTGTGCGCCGTGTGGTTGGGCGGCAGCAGGCTGGTGTGGCCGCGCAGCAAGGCCGCGCCGAGGCCCACCGCGAAACGGTATCGATCGAGCGAGAGGTTGAGCATCGCGCCGGCGTGCGGCAGTCGTTCGGCGAGCACGGACACGTCCGCGATGTAGCGGCGGCCCGTGATCGCCACGCCGTCGCGACGCGCCACGATCGCGTCGAGATCGACGTTGCCGAGCAGGGGCTCTGCCTTCATGGCATGCGGTCGACCGGCGCCGTGCCGCGTGCCGAATACGCGTTGATCGCCTCGGAAAGCGTGGCGCGTTCGAACTCAGGATGCAGCCGGTAGCGAAGCAGATACTCGCCGACGAAGAGCACGAAGATGGCTGCCGGCGTGACCAGGTTGGCGAAGACGGCCCAGGCGTCGAAGGGCGCGAACGCAAAGAGCAGGACCGAGAGTGCGGCCATGAGGATGAAGTAGATCGTCCAGACGATCGTCACCTTGCGCGAATACGCCGCCATCGCCGGCGGGAAGTGGCGGTGCACCCGTCGTGCCAGCGCCGTGATCAGCGGCTGGTGGCCGGCACGAAGCGTCAGCCCGAAGACGATTGCCAGGGCGGCATGGATGCCGACGTGCTGCGCGAGGTAGAGCGTGGCCGGCGCCACGCCGCCGCCGCGCCACGCTTGCAGCGCGAGCAGGGCGAGAACCAGCACGGCCGCGCCGGCGAGCACACGCTGCCCGCGCTGCGCCGCATAGAGTGCGAGCAGGGCAAACATCGGCCCGATCACGACCACCGCATTCCAGCTCGAAGCCGGAGCCCGCGTCATCAGCCAGTGGCAGCCGAGGACATAGGCCGCGCCGATCAACCCGACCCCGACGGTGCGGGCGCGCATCGTCAGCGCCTATTTCGGCTGACGGTTGGCGGCGATGTGTTCCGCAAGGCTCGCCAGCGACTTGAAGATGCGCACGTTGTCTTCGTCGTCCGAGCGCAGCTGAAATCCGTAGCGTTGCGAGACGACGAGCGCGACTTCCAGGATGTCGATCGAGTCGAGGCCCAGTCCTTCGCCATAGAGCGGCGCTTCGGGATCGATCGTCGCCGGTGCGATGTCGAGATTCAGAACCTCGACCAGGAGGGCGGCGACTTCGCGCTGCAGATCGGTTTGGGCAAGAGCCAT
>JBDTNU010000214.1:0-6350 GCA_039933535.1 Caldimonas sp.
TAGCCGCGCTTCATGGCCGCGAGGATGCGGTCACTGCCATGCTGCACCGGCAGATGCACGTGATCGACGAGCTTGTCGACGCGGCCATAGACCTCGATCAGGCTGGCCGTGAATTCCTTTGGATGACTGGTCGTGTAACGGATGCGTTCGATGCCGGGGATCTCGGCCACGACTTCGAGCAGGGTCGCGAAATCGGCGATCTCGCTGGTTGCGCCCATCGCGCCCCTGTAGGCGTTGACGTTCTGGCCGAGCAGAGTGACCTCGCGAACGCCCTGCCCGGCGAGGCCGGCCACTTCGGCGAGCACGTCGTCGAAGGGCCGCGACACTTCCTCGCCGCGGGTGTAGGGGACGACGCAATACGAGCAGTACTTCGAGCAGCCTTCCATGATCGAGACAAAGGCCGTCGGGCCTTCGACGCGCGCCGGCGGCAAATGGTCGAACTTCTCGATCTCGGGAAAGCTGATGTCGATCTGCGGACGTTGCTCGCTGCGCTGCCGCTCGAGCATCGCCGGCAGGCGGTGCAGCGTCTGCGGGCCGAACACGAGGTCGACGTAAGGCGCACGCTTGACGATGGCGGCGCCCTCCTGGCTGGCAACGCAGCCGCCCACGCCGATCAGGGCGCCCCGCGCCTTCAGATGCTTGACGCGTCCGAGATCGCTGAAGACTTTCTCCTCGGCCTTCTCGCGCACCGAGCAGGTGTTGAAGAGGATGAGGTCGGCCTGCTCGACGTCGTCGGTCGGCTCGTAGCCGGCAGCCGCGTGCAACACGTCGGCCATCTTGTCCGAGTCGTAGACGTTCATCTGGCAGCCGAAGGTCTTGATGAAGACCTTGGGCCGCGTCATCGAATCAGTCACGGCTTGGTCCAGACCTGGGCGATCGGATCGAAGCTCCACGCCGCGGCCTGGTCGGGCGTCGTCGGCCAGGGCTTGTTGGCTGCTTCGTAGACCGTGAGGATCCAGACGTCCTTGACCAGGCCGTAGGAATCGGCGGTGTAGTGAACCAGGAACGGCCCGCCGAACACCGCCGACGGCACGACCATCATGTTGTTGACATCGCGGATGCGCGCACCGGGCGCTAGCCGCGCCGGCCGGCCATTGAGCAGGATCTCGGGCGCCACGGCGAACACGATCGCGCCGCGCAAGGCGGTCGGCGGGAAGTTGCGCTGCACCTGCGCGCCCGCCGGCAAAGCCAGGAGGCATGCGGCAGCAAAGGCGAGGGCGCGGCGAAGCATGGAGGTCTGGTGGCGCTTCAGGGACTCGAACCCCGGACCTGCGGATTATGATTCCGTCGCTCTAACCGACTGAGCTAAAGCGCCTGAGCCCACGAGTATAACGACCGGTTTTCGGTCCGGCAGCCTCGCGCCGCTCGCCCCTTCCCGTGCCGCCCAGCGGCGCCTCGACCTTTCGGCCAGGCCTTTCTCCACATGTTCAGCTTTTTCAGGAAGAAATCGACCGCCGACGCGGCACCCGCCGCTGCGCCAGAAGCTCAGGTCGGCGCGATGCCTTTGCCGGCACAGGCGACGCCTTCCGGCACCGTCGGCGATCGGCCGCGGACCGCGCTCGAATGGCTCAACACCGACATCGGCGAACTTTTCTTCGGCAAGAAGCCAGCCGATGAATCGACGGCCGATGCGGCTGGCGTCGCCTCTGCGACGGCGGACGTCGCGCAGTTGCAAGTGACTTCGCCGCCAGCGCAAGACGACGCGATGCGAGAAGACCGCAGCGACTGGCTGGTCAAGCTCAAGACCGGCCTGCGCAAGACCGGTTCGGGCATCGCGCAGGCGTTCGTCGGCGCGAACATCGACGACGCGATGTACGAAGACCTCGAGGCGGCGCTGTTGCAGGCCGACGCCGGGGTTGCGGCGACGCGCCACTTGCTCGACGACTTGCAGCGACGCGTCACGCGCGCGGAGTTACGCGACCCGGCCGCCGTGCGCGGGCTTCTGGCCGACTGCATCGCCGACCTGCTCGCGCCTCTCGAAAGGCCGCTCGTCATCGGCGAGCACACGCCGACCGTGATCATGGTCGTGGGCGTCAACGGCGCCGGAAAGACGACGAGCGTGGGCAAGCTCGCCCGCCACCTCGTCGACGCGAACCAGAAGGTCCTGCTCGCCGCTGCCGACACTTTCCGCGCCGCGGCACGGGAGCAGTTGCTCGCCTGGGCCGAACGCGCGGAGCCGGAACGCGATGGGCTCGATACGAGCGCTCGCGGCAGCCCGGGCAAGCGCATCGAGATCGTCAGCCAGGAAGGCGGCGATCCGGCCGGCGTGACGTTCGACGCCGTCGTCGCCGGGCGCGCACGCGGCTGCGACGTCGTCATCGCCGACACCGCGGGGCGCCTGGCAACCCAGTCGCACCTGATGGAGGAGTTGAAGAAAATCCGCCGCACCATTGCCAAGGCAGAACCCGGCGCGCCGCACGAAGTGTTGCTGGTGATCGACGGCAATACCGGCCAGAACGCGCTGGCACAGGTTCAGGCCTTCGACGCGGCGCTGCAACTGACGGGGCTCATCATCACCAAGCTCGATGGCACGGCCAAGGGAGGCGTGCTCGCCGCGATCGCCCTCTGGTCGCGCGCGCGCACCGAGCCGCTGCCGGTCTATTTCGTTGGCGTCGGAGAGAAGCTGGCCGACCTGCAGACCTTTCGCGCTCGCGAATTCGCAGAAGCCCTGCTCAGCTGATCAACGCTGCTCCAGCGGCGGGAGCACCGGCGAGACCGATTCCTCGAGCTCGTCGAACCAGGTCGAACCGGTCGGCTCGAGGACCTCGATGACTTCGCCCTGAGTCCAGTCGCGATCGGTATCGGCAAACGGATCGGTGGCGGGAGCGGCAGCCGCTGCGTCGGCCACTACGGCTCCGGCGAGCGCGAGCTCGGGCACGAGCACCGGCCTTTTCGCCATGCTTTGCGGAACCGCCGGCGTTCGTGGCAGGAGCTTTTCGCGCGCCATCTCGATCGTCGGCAAGCGCTGTTCGCTCCAGACGTGGACCGGAATATTCGCCGCCTGCAGGATGCGCTCCACGCGATCGAGACGGGACCGAAGCTTCTCGCCGAGCTGTTCGGCCGGCGGCCGGATCTCGACCACCGCGATGACTTGCGAGGTCACGTCGCAAATGACGAAGTCGACGCACTGGCTGCCGAGCCGGCGCATCCATTCGGCGTACGAGTTGCGCTTGGGCACGTTGAGGAAGCGTGCGATCGGCACCTGAGCCAGGATCATGTAGCCGGGCAGGGCGAGCTTCAGGGTGCTGAACGCGAGCCGCTCCGACGAGCGCAGGATGCGCGTTACCTCGGGTGGCCAAGCGGCAAGGGTGTCGAGGCGTTCCGCCGGAAGCTCCGGTCTCTCGGGCGTGCCGGTGCGTCGCGCCAGCCACCAGACGAGCGGCAGCGCGCAGAACAGCGCAAGCACCGAGATCAGATACGGGTCCATCAGTCCTTCTTCATCGTGGCAGCGCCGAGGCGCTGCGGGCGGCAAGCGGGTTCAGCGCGGGCCACCGAAATTCTTCATGCCGCCCATTCGCTTCATCATCTTCATCATTCCGCCGCCCTTCATCTTCTTCATCACGTCGCGCATCTGCTCGAACTGGTTGAGCAGTCGGTTGACATCCTGCACCTGAACTCCGGCTCCGCCGGCGATGCGGCGCTTGCGCGTCGCCTTGAGCAAATCGGGCTTCCTGCGCTCTTGCGGCGTCATCGAACAGATGATTCCTTCCATGCGTCGCACGTCGCGTTCGGCGCGCTCCATCTCGGCCGGCCCGAGGTTGGCGGCACGCCCGCCGGTGAATTGCGAGGGTAACTTGTCGACGAGGCCGCCGAGGCCGCCCATTTTCTTCATCTGTGAAATCTGCGACAGGAAGTCGTTCAGATCGAAGCTATCGCCGGCCCTGACCTTGTCGGCAAGCTTCTGCGCCGCCGCAACGTCGACGTTTTTCTGCACTTCCTCGACCAGGCCGACGATGTCGCCCATGCCGAGCACGCGGCCGGCATGGCGCGTGGCGTCGAATACCTCAAGGCCGTCGATCTTCTCGCTGGTGCCGGCGAACTTGATCGGCGCGCCCGTGATCGCCCGCACCGAAAGCGCCGCGCCACCACGCGAATCGCCGTCCATCTTGGTCAGCACGATGCCGGTGAGCGGCAGCGCTTCCTTGAACGCCTTCGCGGTATTGACCGCGTCCTGGCCCTGCATCGCATCGACCACGAACAGCGTCTCGATCGGCTTCAGAGCCGCGTGCAATTCGCGGATCTCGGCCATCAGCTTTTCGTCGATGGCCAGGCGGCCCGCGGTATCGACCAGCAGGACGTCGAAGTAGTGGCGCTTTGCATGATCGAGCGCACCCAGGGCAATGGCCAGCGGCGAATCGTCCGCGCTGGAAGCAAACCACTCCGCGCCGGCCTGGCGTGTCACTGTCTTCAATTGCTCGATCGCCGCCGGTCGGTAGACGTCGGTCGAGACAGTCAGCACCTTCTTGCGCCGCTTTTCGATCAGGTGCTTGGCAAGCTTGGCGGTCGTCGTCGTCTTGCCGGCGCCCTGCAGGCCGGCCATCAGGATGACCGCAGGCGGCTGCGTCGTGAGGTCGAGATCGGAGACGCCTTCGCCCATGGTCGCCGCGAGCTCGCGGTTGACGACGCCGACGAACGCCTGCCCCGGCGACAGCGAGCCGGCCACCTCGGCGCCAAGTGCGCTCGCCTTGACGCGGGCGATGAAATCGCGAACGACCGGCAGCGCAACGTCGGCTTCGAGCAGGGCCATGCGCACTTCGCGCAGCATGTCCTGGACGTTGTCTTCGGTGATGCGGGCCTGGCCGCGCATCGTCTTGACGAGCCGGCTCAGTCGGTCGGTCAGGGCAGAAGCCATCGGGCGCGCACGCGGCCGGGCCGAAGTGCGAAAGTACACTTGATCGATGATTCTATCGTTCGGTGCCGACTCGGCCCGCCTCTCGCCCGCTGCGATCGCCCTGGCGTTGCCGAGCGTCGTTGCCCTCGCCTGCTACGTCGGCGCGGCGATGCCGAGCGAGCGATTTTCGGCGAGCCTGCGCAAAGCCCTGCTCGTCGGCTGGATCGCGCAAGGCCTGTCGATCGCGATCGACATCGCGGGCATCGGCTCATCGATTCCGGGAGCGCGCTTCGGCTTCGCGCCAGCGCTTTCGGTGACGCTCTGGCTCGTGCTCGCGGTCTACGAACTGGAGAGCCGATCGGTGCCCCTGCCGGGCGCGCGTCGCGCGCTCGCGGCGTGCGGGGTGGTCGTCGTCGTGCTCGCCTGGATCTATCCCGGACAGGTCCATCCGCAGGCGGCTTCGTTGTGGGCGCCGCTGCACTGGCTTCTCGGCATCGCCTCGTACGGACTGTTCGGCGTTGCCGTGCTTCATGCGCTTCTTCTCAATCGCGCCGAGCGGCAGATGCGTCGCGCGTTGCCCGTTGCCAACGCGCCGACACGCGGCCTGCCCCTGCTGCGCCTCGAGCGGCTGACGTATCGCTTCGTCGGCCTCGGCTTCATCGTGCTCTCGGCCGCCATCGTCCTGGGCGCGTGGTTCGCCGATCCGTGGCGATGGGATCACAAGGCCGTGTTCTCGATCCTCGGCTGGCTTGTTTTCGCCGGCCTCCTCGCCGGACGGCGGGCCTTTGGTTGGCGCGGTCCGAAGGCGGCGGGATGGCTCTATGCCGGCGCGGTGCTGCTCTTGCTCGCTTACGTCGGCTCCCGTTTCGTGCTCGAGGTGCTGCTGCATCGCGCGCCCCCCATGACCTGATGAAGATCCTGCTGTTCCTCGTCGCCGTGTTCGTGCTGCTCTGGCTGCTGAGGGGAGGTACGAGCCGGCGAAAGCGACCGCCGCCGCCGGGCCCGCGTGGCACCGAGGGGCCGCAACCCATGCTGGCCTGCGCGCAATGCGGCGTGCACCTGCCGCGCGACGAGGCGTTGCCTGGGCGGGGCGGAGTGTTCTGCGGCGAAGCGCATCGCACGGCGTTCGAACTGGCACATCCCGAAGCGAAATGAGCGCTGCCGACCCGCCGCGCCCGACCCGCCCCGTGCCTCTGGCCGACGAGTCCTGGTTCGGCGCATTCGGCCCGAGCGGCAATACCGCCGCGGCGATCGACGAATCGCACTTCACCGCGTCGTGGCATGCCGACGCGAAGGGATCGCGCCGCACTGCGCGGGCATCCCGCGAAGTCGCGTCGACGACTTTCGAGCGCATCTACCGGGCCTTCATCGCGGCCCGCGCCGCGCTCGGCGTGGCCCTCGTCGCGACGCTCGTGCTCGGCGGCGTGTTCGGCCAGCGCCCGACGGTGCCGATCATCGCGCTGAGCGTGGCCTTCGCGACGCTCGCGATCAGCATGTGGCTGCTGCCGCGTTTTCGCCA
>JBDTNU010000215.1:0-6326 GCA_039933535.1 Caldimonas sp.
AGCGTCTACGACACCGACGGCCTCGGCCGGATGGGCGACGCGATGATCTCTGCGCTCGATCTGCCGCCGGGCTGCACGACCGCGATCGCCAAGACCGCGCCGTCCGATCCACAAGACACGCGCGCCCAGGTCGCCGACCTGGTGAAGATGAAGGACCCGGCCGACCCCGCCTACGGCTGCGCGCCGGCGCGCTTCATTCGCGCGGTCCGCGCGGTCGCGCCACCGGCCGGCATGACCGGCATGCGCAGCGCGATCGGCGAGACCGAGTTCGAGATGCAGCAGGTTCTCGGCTACGCGCCGATCGAGCCCGATGGTTCCTTCAAGCTCAACATTCCGGCCGACACACCGGTCGGACTGGCGGTCGTCGATTCGACCGGACGCGCCTTCCAGACCCACACCAACTGGATCCAGGTCCGGCCCGGCGAGCGCCGCACCTGCGACGGCTGCCACAGCCCGCGTCGCGGCGGCGCGATCAACTCCGGTGCCGTCGTCAACAGCATGCCGGCGGCCCTGCTGCCGGCGATGGCGAGCGCGCACCTGTCGGGCGAGACGATGGCATCGACCCGGACCCGCCTCGATGCGACCGCGTTGACCCTGAGCGCCGACCCGTTGTATTCCGACGTCTGGGCCGACACCAGCAAGCCCGGCGTCACAGCGCACGCCGCGATCGCGTTGCGCTACACCGGAAACACGGATCCGGCGGACAACCTGCAGACGCTCGCGCCGGTCAACGGCATCGTCAACTACCCCGAGCACGTGCAGCCGATCTGGACGCGTGCGCGTGGTACGGGCGGCGCCGACACCTGCACCAATTGCCACAACGATCCGGCCAAGCTCGACCTGAGCGGCACGATCGGCGGTAGCGGGCGCGTCAGCTCGTACGACGAGGTGATGCTCGGCGATCCGCTGTTCGATCCGGTGACCGGACTGCCGGTGACGCGCATCGAAGAGGGCGTGCTGGTCATCGCGCGCGGCCCGGCTCTCGTCGACACCAGCGCCAGCGAAGGCGAGGTGCACGGCCTGACGCGCATGAGCCGCCTTTCCGAGATCCTCTGGGGCCAGGACATGTTCTCCGGCGCCGACGCGCGCACGGCGCATCCCAACCCGCCCGCCACCGCGCCCGACCACTCGAAGCTGCTCACCGTGGCAGAGAAGCGCGTCGTCGCCGAATTCATCGACCTCGGTGGCAAGTACTACAACGATCCGTTCAACGCCGGCAGCGGTGTGCGCGCGGTCACCGGCCTGAGCGAGGCGACCTTCGAGACCGACGTGTTCCCGATCCTGAAGTCGACCTGCGCGGCAAGCTGCCACCAGGCGATCGGCTCGAGTACTTCTGCAGTGCCGATCGGCACGTCGTTCCGCAACAACCGCTTCGTGCTCACCGGCGACGTCGACGGCGACTACGGCGTCACCCTGACGATGATTTCGAACGCGTGCAACGCGGCTTCGAACTACCTGCTGAAGAAGCCCTCGACCGTGCCACATCCCACAGGAGCGGTCGGCATGACGACGGCGGTATTGCCCGTGGGCAGCGCGAACTACAACAAAATCGCGGCCTGGATCGCGACCGGATGTTGAACGGCATGACCTTCACGCGAGGCTTCCTCTCCAAAGCTCCTGCCCGTTCGATTCGGCCGGCCGCCCGGTCCCTCGTCGGCCTCGCCGTCGCAGCCCTCGTCGCGAGCTGCGGCGGCAGCTCCGGCAACCCTTTCGACAACCCGGCGACGGTGACCAACCCAGGCATCGTCTCGGGCCAGCACCTGGCCTTCGCGTACTTCCAGCGCTGCATCAACCCGATCTTTCTCGCAGAGCTGCAGATCCAGCTCAACGGCACCACGTCGACCAACACCTGCGCCGGCTCGGGCTGCCACGACAACGTGACCGGCACCGGCGGCGCGTTCCGGCTCGTGCCGGGCGCGCTCGCGATCGACCTGGACGACCCGGCCATGACGCCGGACGTGATCCGCACCACCGACATGTACAAGAACTTCTATTCGGCGCAGGGCGAGGTCGTGCTCGGCACGCCCGAGCAGAGCCGACTGCTCGCCAAGCCGCTCGTCCTCAACGTCTTTCACGGCGGCGGCCTGATCTTCCCGAGCGAAGCCGACCCGAACGCGCAGCTCATCAAGTACTGGATCAGCCATCCCGCGCCGCAAGGCCAGGACGAGTTCAGCGCCGCGACCTATGCCATGTTCACGCCGCCGGATCCGAAGACCGGCACGTGCAACACGCAATGACCTGCCGCGGGTGGCTCCTTGCCCTGACCCTCGTCGCCGGCGGACTCGGTGCGACGCAGGCATTCGCGGCCGATCCCCCCGGGGCCGCGCCAGCGGCGGCCGGTGCGATCGCTCCACCGAGCGCCGCGTCGGCACCGGCGGCCGTGCTGGCTCCCTCCGCCGCAGCGGCGAGGGCAAGCGATGCGAACGAGCGTCTGCAGATCGCCGATCCCTACATCGAGCTGCGTACCGGCCCCGGGCGCGGCTTTCCGATCCACTACGTCGCGGCACGCGGCGAATGGATCGAGGTCGAGCAGCGCCACACCGACTGGTTCGAGGTCCGCACCGACGGCGGCAAGGCCGGCTGGGTCAACCGCAGCCAGCTCGAGACCACGCTCACCGCGGCGGGCATCACGAAGAGCTTTCGAGATGTCCTGGTCGACGACTACCTCAACCGCAAGGTCCAGCTCGGCGCCGCCTGGGGTCACTTCAAGGCCGAGCCGATGCTCAAGCTCTGGAGCAGCTATCGCCTGTCCGAGACGCTCAGCCTCGAGGGCACGATCGGCCAGGTACAGGGCGTGTTCTCGGGCACCGACTTCTGGCACCTCAACGTGCTGGCCGAGCCATGGTCGGACCGTCGCATCTCGCCCTTCTTCAGCATCGGCGTCGGCAAGTTCACCAATTTTCCGAACCTGAGCCTGGTCGGCGCGACCACCACCAACGCCAAGCTCGCCAACGCGAGCCTCGGCGTGCGCTATTACCTCAGCGACCGCTTCGTCATGCGCGCCGACTATTCCCTCTACACCGTTTTCGTGAACGATGCGAAGACGACCGAGTACCGCGCCTGGACGGCGGGACTCGCCTTCTTCTTCTGAGGGGCCCGAGCCGATGCATCGCGAACCGAACTTCATGAACTCATTGACCGTGCGCATCCTGATCCTCGCCGCCGCGGCGGCCGCGATCTGCTTCGAGGCGCGTGCCGCCGACCCGCCGCCGCCGACCGCATCCACGAGCGAGCAGGTCGTCGTGCCCGAAGTCGATCGGCGCGGCATCAGGCTGCCGCGCTTTCCGTCGAGCGACTTCGAGCTCGGCATCTTCGGCGGCACCTACGGGACCCAGAACTTCGGCACCAACGCGGTCGGCGGCGTGCGCCTGGGCTATCACATCACCGAGGATTTCTTCGTCGAAGGCGTGTACGGAATCAGCAAGGTCGACGACACGCTGTTCCGTCAGATCCTGCCGGGCGGCATCTTCCCGCAACCGAGCGAAAAGCTCAGCTACTACAACCTCTCGGTCGGCTACAACATCTTTCCGGGCGAGGTGTTCCTGCTCAGCAAGCATGCCAAGCCGGCAGCGCTCTACGTGATCGCCGGCGTCGGCAGCACCAAGTTCGACCAGCAGCGCCGGCCGACCCTGAACTTCGGCTTCGGCTATCGCGTGTTCCTGAACAACCACTTTGCGCTGCAACTCGACGTGCGCGACCACATCTTCTCGCTCGACCTGCTGGGCAAGCGCGAGAGCACGCAAAACCTTGAGCTGACCGGCGGTCTCACCGTCTTTTTCTGAGCGCTCCGCGACCGTCATGAGCATCCCTTCCCAAGGCCTCCTTCATCGCATCGCCCGCGTTGCCGTGGGCACCGCGATGCTGTTCGTGGCGAGCGCCGCGATCCCCGCGATCTCGCCCTCGTCGGCGGCGCCCGACTTCACGCTGCGCACGATGAGCGGCCCGAACCTGCGCCTGGCAGAGCAGCGCGGCCGGGTCGTGATGGTCAACTTCTGGGCCACCTGGTGCGGCCCGTGCCGGCAGGAGATGCCGCAGCTCGACCGCCTGTACCAGAAGTACAAGTCCTCCGGCTTCGTGCTGCTCGGCGTCAACGTCGACGACGATGTGCTCAAGGCCGCCGACGTGGCCGGCAAGCTCGGCGTGACGTTTCCGGTGCTGCTCGACACGGACAAGGCGGTGAGCCGGCTCTACGACCTGAGCACGATGCCCTCGACCGTTCTGATCGACCGCGACGGCAAGGTCCGCTACGTGCATCGCGGCTATCTCACGGGCTACGAAGACAACTACGACAGGCAGATCCGGGAGTTGCTCAAATGACGAAGCCCGGGCGCGCTGGCGTGTTCTGTCTCTTCGCAGGGGCCGCGCTGCTGCTCGGCGGCTGCTCGAGCTTCACGATCCCGACGATCGAACCCTGGGTCAAGCCCTACGAGCGCGAGCGCCTCGCCGATCCGATCATGAAGTTCTCGCGCAGCAGCCTGCCGGAAAAGCACATCGAGCACATCCGCGACGTTCGCGAAGGTGCGCGCGGTGCGACCGGCGTCCAAGGGGGCGGATGTGGCTGCAACTAAGGCCGCGCTGAGCCTCTGGCACCGCGTCGCGGCGCTGTTCGCGAGCCTGCTCGGCGGCCTGCTGGCCTCGGGTGGCGCGCGCGCGGTCGACCTGCCCGAAGACAACGCCGAAGCCCTGATGCACCTGTACAAGGGCGGCGGCGTCACGGCCTACGGCCCGGCATTCCTGGTCCGAAAGAGCGTCGCCGACCGGTTCTCGATCGCCGGCTCCTACTACCTCGATGCGGTCAGCAATGCCTCGATCGACGTCGTGACCACGGCCAGCCCTTATCGCGAAACGCGCAGCGAGTTCGGCTTGTCGGCCGACTACGTGTATCGCGACTCGCAGATCACGCTGTCGGGCACGACCAGCCACGAGCCGGACTACGTCGCCAACGGCGTCGGCCTCGACATCGCGCAGGAAGTGTTCGGCGGCATGACGACGATCGCGCTCGGCTTCACGCGTGGCTCGGACAAGGTCCTCAAGCACAACGAGCCCGGCTTCAAGGACCGTGCTTCGCACTGGCAGTACCGGCTCGGCGCGACGCAGATCCTGACGCCACGATGGATCATGAGCGCCAATTTCGAAGCCCTCGCCGACGACGGCTTCCTCGGCAGCCCGTACCGCGCAGCGCGCGTCTTCGGCGCCCTCGTGCCGGAGCGCAATCCGCGCACGCGCTCGGCGCGCGCGGTCAAGCTGCGCCTGATGGGCGACCTGGGCTCGCGCGACTCGATGCACCTCGACTACCGCTACTACCGGGACACCTGGGAAGTCAAGGCGCACACGCTCGAGGCCGGCTACAGCCGCTACTTCCGCGAGGCCTGGCTGGCCGACGTCTACCTGCGCTACTACACGCAGACCAAGGCCCTCTTCTACAGCGACAACGCCGACAGCGAGACGGTCTATGTGTCGCGCAACCGGCAGCTCAGCAGCTTCAACGACATCGCGCTCGGCGCCAAGGTCGCCTGGACCTATCGCAAGGTGCCGGGCAAGTACGAAGTCAAGCTGAACGGCGCGTACGAGTTCGTGCGCTTCAATTTCAAGGACTTCACCGACATCCGGACCGGCAGTCCCTACGGCTACAACGCGAACGTGCTCCAGTTCTTTGTCACGGGCACCTTCTGAAGACGAGATTCGGCCTATGTCCATTTTTCTTCACACCCTCCGCATCCCGATCGCCGCCCTGCTCTTCGCGACGGCGACACCGGCCGCGCTGAGCGCGACCGCGGTCCCGCCCCCTGCAGCGGCCAGCGCCGCCATGACGGCCGCGATGCCGGCTGTCATGTCGACGGCGCCAGCGGCCAGCGCCGCAAGCGGGGCCGGAGTTGCCCTGGCACCCGCCACCGCCGCGAGCGCGCCGCTTGCGGCCACGCTCGATGGTCGCGTCCAGGACGTGAAGAGCGACGTCATCAAGCTCAATCGCGACCTGCTCGTGCTCGAGGAAGAGCTGCTGTTCCCGGCCAACACCCAGGTCGCGTTGTTCGTCTCGATGGACGTGGGCAAGTTGTTCGATCTCGACTCGGTGCAGATCAAGCTCGACGACAAGGTCGTCGCCAACTACCTCTACACACCGCTCGAGGTGCAGGCGCTGCATCGCGGCGGCGTGCAGCGCGTCTGGCTCGGCAACCTGAAGACCGGAGAGCACGAGATCGTCGCCTTCTTCACCGGCAAGGGTCCGCACGACCGGGACTACAAGCGCGGCGCCACCGTCAAGTTCGACAAGGGCACCGAGGCCAAGTACATCGAGCTGCGCATCCTGGACTCGCTTGGGAAACTCC
>JBDTNU010000216.1:0-6305 GCA_039933535.1 Caldimonas sp.
TCGCCGAGTGCCAGGACGACCGTTCCCAGCACCGCAACAAGGCCAAGGCGATGGCTGTGCTGACGGCGCGTCTGCGCGAAAAGGAGCGCTCGGAGCGCGCCGCGAAAGAGGCGGCGACGCGCAAGAGCCTGGTCGGCACCGGCGACCGCAGTGACCGGATCCGCACCTACAACTTTGCCCAGGGACGCGTCACCGACCATCGCATCGGCCTGACGCTCTACAAGCTGCAGGCGATCCTGGACGGCGATCTCGGCGAGGTGATCGCCGCCCTGCAGGCAGCGCAGGCAGCCGAACAACTGGCCGCGCTCGAAAGCGGCGAGGCGTGAACGGAGCGGGCTCGGTCAGGGCGGCCATCGACGAGGCGCGGGTGCGCGGCGTGGCGGCGCTCGACGCCCAGTTGATGCTCGCTCGCCTTGTCGGCAAAACGCGCACGCAACTCATCGCCCACGACGATGCCGCGCTCGCACCGGAAGTCAGCGCCCGCTGGGCGGCGTGGCTCGAGCGCCGCGTCGGCGGCGAGCCGCTGGCCTACCTGCTCGGCGAGAAGGAGTTCCATGGGCTGATGCTCGAGGTCACGCCTGACGTGCTCGTGCCGCGGCCCGAGACCGAATTGCTTGTCGACTGGGCGCTGGAACTCTTGCCGGGCCACGGCGCGAATGACGAAGTCATCGACCTCGGCACCGGCAGCGGCGCGATCGCCCTCGCGCTCAAGCACGCTCGTCCGACGGCTCGCGTCACGGCGTCCGACGCGAGCACCGCCGCGCTCGCAGTGGCGCGCCGCAATGCCGATCGCCTGGCGCTCGAGGTCGAATGGATTGAAAGCTCGTGGTGGCAGGGCCTGGAGGAGCGACGCTTCGATCTCGTGGTGGCCAACCCACCCTATGTCAGGGCAGGCGATCCGGCCCTTGCCGCCCTGCATCACGAACCCCTTTCTGCGCTGGCGTCTGGCAGCGACGGGCTGACCGCGTTGCGCGCGATCGTCGCCGGTCTCGAGCCCGCCTTGCGACCCGGCGGCTGGCTGCTTGTCGAGCACGGTTTCGACCAGGCGGAAGACGTACGCGACCTCATGAAGTCCGCCGGACTCGAACGCATCGAGCTTCGGCGCGACCTTGCCGGGCATTCGCGCGCCACTGGAGCGAGGTGGCCCCGCGCCCGACGTAACCCCCGGTGACATTCTTCACGGGCTGACGCAAGCGTGCGACCGGCGTCGTGCAAAAGCCGCGCTCCGGTCGCGAACAGAGCGCCGTTCAGACCGAAGCCCGCGCGCGCCATTGCCGCCGGTCGTAGGATGTTTTCTCAGGGGGAAGGCCTTCCGCCTTTTGCCTCAACCGCCGGGTCGATCAAGGAGGTTGTGATGGATGTCTTGCGCTGGATTGCCTTGTCCGCTGTGGCGTTCGCTCCTTTCGGGAGCTGGGCCGAGGGTGATGGAATCGCGGCCAACGCCGATCGCGTCCCGTGGGCGCGCTTCCAGGGTCGCGTTGCCTACACCGCCACCCCTGCTCTTCTGCGCGGAAGCAACTTCTCCCGCGACGGCACAGGCCTGCAGGTCAAGGGCCTGAGCCTGATGGGCGACGTCTACTTCGGCGCAACACCGGCACCCGGCAAGAACACGGTCGGTGGCTTTCGCGCCACCAGCGGCGTGATCCTCGGCACGCGCAGCACGCTCCTGGGAACGCCAGCCCTGACGCCGGCAATCGGCCTGTCGAACGTCGACCGGCGCCTGTTCGGGCCATCGGCCACAAGCTCCGGCTACAGCAACGACCAGAACAACGACGCCATCGGCACGCTGCCCTACATCGGCATCGGTTACAGCAGCCTTGCCTTGCGCAGCGGCTGGAGCTTCAGCGCCGACCTGGGCGTTGTATCGCTCAGTCCGGGCAACGTGTCTCACCTCGGCCGCGTCTTCGGCGGCAGCCAAAGCCTCGACGACGTCGTTCGCGACATGCGCTTGACGCCGGTTCTCCAGCTCGGCGCCTCGTATTCCTTCTGAATCCCCGGCCCGGCGTTTCCCGCTACAGTTGCCGCATCGAGTTTTTTCGGGCGGTTCGGCACCATGAGCGACGTTCAACAACGCATCGACGAGCTGGTCAAGGGCCATCGCGTCGTTCTCTTCATGAAGGGAACCGCGCAGTTCCCGATGTGCGGCTTTTCGGGCCGTGCCATCCAGATCCTCAAGGCCTGCAGCGTGTCAGACCTGAAGACCGTCAACGTGCTCGAGGACGAAGAAATCCGCCAGGGCATCAAGAGCTACGCCGACTGGCCGACCATTCCGCAGCTCTACGTGAACGGTGAGTTCGTCGGCGGCTCGGACATCATGACCGAGATGTACCAGGCCGGCGAGTTGCAGCAGACGCTCGGCGTTCCCGCCTGAGCTCGCCTCCGCCGGCGATCGCGTGAGCGCAGCCGGACGGCCGCCCCGCGTCGTGGTGGGAATCACCGGCGCGACCGGAGCGATCTATGCGCTCAGCCTGCTCGATCGATTGCGCGAAACCGGCCACGAGACGCATCTGGTCGTCACACCCGCCGGTGTCCTGAACGCGCATCACGAACTTGGCCTCGACCGGCCTGCGCTCGAAGCCCGCGCCAGCGTTTCCTACAACCCGGCCGATATCGGCGCGGCCATCGCGAGCGGCTCGTTCGCGGTCGACGCGATGGTCGTCGCGCCCTGCTCGATGAAATCGTTGGCCGCGATTGCTCACGGTCTTTCCGACAACCTGCTGACGCGCGCCGCCGACGTCGCGCTGAAGGAACGGAAGAAGCTGATCCTGATGGTGCGCGAGACGCCGTTCAACCTGGCCCACTTGCGCAACATGACGGCAGCCACCGAGATGGGCGCGATCGTATTTCCGCCTATGCCGGCGTTCTATCACCGGCCGCAGTCGATCGCCGAGCTGGTCGACGACAGCGTCGAGCGCGTGCTGGCGCTGCTCGGTGTCGAAGCGGCGGCGCCGAAGGCATGGCGCGGCCTTTGAGCCGGCCCGGTCGGCGTCAACGCGCCGGTAGCACCCAGCCGCGCTGCGCGCCGAAAATGGCGTTCGGATACTCGGGCCGACCGCGACTGCCGTTGTAGCGACCGAGTGCGAGGTACAGGTCGCCCTTCTCGAGATCGAGGTAGTGGCGAAGAATGCGGCAGCCGTACCGCAGGTTGGTTTGCATGTGAAAGAGCGCGGCCACGTTGCCATCGCCGATCAAACGCGCCCAGAACGGCATCACCTGGGTGTAGCCGCGCGCGCCGACGATGCTGATCGCATATTTCTTGAAGCCGCTTTCCACCTGAACCAGGCCGAGCACCAACGCCGGCTCGAGACCAGCGCGAGTGCTCTCGTACCAGAGCGTCTCGAGAAAGTCGACGCGGGTGGCGAACTCCATTGGCTGCTTGCGCAGCCTGTCGCTCATCGCTCCGAGCCAACGCAGGTGAGCGAGACGCTCGTCGATCGACGTGAATGTCGGCTTCGGTGGCGCGCGGTCGGCGATCGCCGCTGAGAGCACCGATCGCACGGAATCGGCCAGCGGCTCTTCGACCTGCGCGCCCGCGCGCGCAAGGCGTGGCAGCGCCAGTGTCGCGGCACCGAGCAGCGCTCCGGCGATGAAGCCGCGCCGCGGGCTCCCCGGCCGGGAGCGCCCGCCGCTCATGCCGCGAGCTTGGCCTTCACGAAAGGCAGGGCCTCGGCGAGCGGCAGGACCGAAGCCGCCGCATCGCACCGTCCCTGGTATTCGACTTCGCCATTCTTGAGGCCGCGATCGGAGAGAACGATGCGATGCGGCACGCCGATCAGCTCCCAGTCGGCGAACATCGCGCCCGGACGTTCGCCGCGATCGTCGAGTATCGCGTCGATGCCGGCGCCTAGAAGCTGCTCGTGCAACGCGTCGGCCGCTTCACGCACGGCCGGCGAACGCTCGTAGCCGATCGGACAGACAACCGCCACGAAGGGCGCGATCGCGGCCGGCCAGATCATGCCGCGCTCGTCGTGATTCTGTTCGATCGCCGCACCGGCGATGCGCGTGATGCCGATGCCGTAGCAACCCATCTGCAGCAATTGCGGCAGGCCCTTCTCGTCGAGGAAGGTCGCCTTCATGCTGCGGCTGTAGTAGTCGCCCAGCAGGAAGACGTGACCGACCTCGATGCCGCGCTGGATCGCGAGCTTGCCCTTGCCGTCGGGCGATGGATCGCCTTCGACGACGTTGCGGATGTCGGCCACGAGCTCGGGCTCCGGCAGGTCGCGGGACCAGTTGGCGCCGGTGTAATGAAAGCCCGCTTCGTTCGCTCCGCAGACGAAGTCGCTCATGGCGGCGACGGTGCGATCGGCGACGACGCGGACCCTGCCGGCACCCGCCTGCTCGAGACCGATGGGCCCGAGATAGCCAGGCTCGCTGCCGAAGCCGCCGCGAATTTCGGTGGGTGTCGCGAAACGCCAGCCGTCGCCCAGGCCCGGAAGCTTGCCGGTCTTGACTTCGTTGAGAGAGTGATCGCCGCGAACCAGCAGAAGCCAGAGCGTCGTCTTGCCAGCAACGGCCCCTTCGACCTTCTCTTCGGTCGCGAGCACCAGCGACTTCACGGTCTGCTCGAGTGGCAGACCGAGAAACGCCGCCACGTCCTCGCAGGTGCTCTTCTCGGGTGTCGGCGTCTTCTGCAAGGCCACGGCGGGCGCCGCGCGCGGCGCGGCAGGCGCGATCGCCTCGGCGAGCTCGACGTTGGCCGCGTAGTCCGAATCGGGTGCGTAGACGAGCGCGTCTTCGCCGGTCGACGCGATAACCTGGAATTCGTGCGAACGGATCCCGCCGATGGAGCCGTTGTCGGCGGCCACGGCGCGAAACGTCAGGCCCATTCGCTCGAAGATGTGCCCGTAGGCGTCGTACATGCGGTCGTAGCTGAGGCGAGCCGCGTCGATGTCGCGGTCGAAGGAGTACGCGTCCTTCATGGTGAACTCGCGGCCGCGCATGACGCCGAAGCGCGGCCTCCGCTCATCGCGGAACTTGGTCTGGATGTGATAAAAATTTCGCGGCAGGGCGCGGTAGCTGCGCAACTCCTGTCGGGCGATGTCGGTGATGACTTCCTCGCTGGTCGGCTGGATCACGAAGTCGCGATCGTGGCGATCCTTGACGCGCATCAGCTCGGGCCCGTACTTGGCGAAACGCCCGCTTTCCTGCCAGAGCTCCGCCGGCTGCACGACCGGCATCAGCAGCTCGACCGCACCGGCCGCGTTCATTTCCTCGCGCACGATCGCTTCGATCTTGCGGATCACACGCAGGCCCATCGGCATGTAGGTATAGATGCCCGCCGAAAGCCGCTTGATGAAGCCCGCGCGAAGCATGAGCCGGTGGCTCGCGACCTCGGCATCGGCCGGGGCTTCCTTCAGGGTGGAAATGAAGAACTGGCTGGCTTTCATCGTCGCGGAGATTCGTTGCGGGCCGGGTCGCGAATCACGCTTGCGCGGACCGTAACCGGGGCCGAGGCGCCCGAAGGACGCGAGGTTTGACTCGTGTCATGCCGGTGCAATAATCGGTCAACGCAAGAATCGAGGTTGATTATGCTCGACCGTGATGGGTTCAGACCCAACGTCGGCATCGTCCTGCTCAACCACAAGAACCAGGTGTTCTGGGGTAAACGGATACGCACCCATTCCTGGCAGTTCCCGCAAGGGGGCATCAATCACGGCGAAACGCCTGAGCAGGCGATGTTCCGCGAGCTCCACGAAGAAGTGGGGCTGAAGCAAGACCATGTGCGCATCGTCGCGCGCACGCGCGACTGGTTGCGCTACGAAGTGCCGACCCATTTCATCCGGCGCGACGCGCGCGGCCACTACCGCGGCCAGAAGCAGATCTGGTTCCTGCTGCAGCTGACGGGCCGCGACTGTGACATGAACCTGCGCGCAACCGATCACCCCGAGTTCGACGCCTGGCGCTGGAACGAGTACTGGATTCCGCTCGATGTCGTGATCGAGTTCAAGCGCGACGTCTACCAGATGGCGCTCACCGAGCTGGCGCGCTTTCTGCCACGCGGCGCGCAACACAACCGGTATTTGCGCTCAGGGATGCGACCGCACCACCGCGAAGAATTGCCCGATCGCTTCCGGCGGCCCGAGACGCAATGCAATGCCGAAGCCGAGGAGGAGGCGGTCACCACGCCTGCCCTTGAGGCGGCTGCGACCGCGTCGCCCGTCGTGCAAGCCGTAGTGCCCGCACTGGGCAACGATTCGATCGTCTAGCTTCGCGGGCCGCGCGTCACGCCAACACGAAGTTGTCGCGGTGAATCAGCTCCGGCTCGCCGATGAAGCCGAGCAGGCGCTCGAAGTCCGACGACGGCT
>JBDTNU010000217.1:0-6305 GCA_039933535.1 Caldimonas sp.
ATGCCGTTCAGGCCCATCGCCTCGATGCGGTTGCGCTCGACCGCGATGTCGTAGAGGAAACCGCTCTCTGACGCCGGCGCAGCGACGCTCGCCTTCAGCACCACCGTGAGAACCACGATGTTGCGTCCCTCGACGCGCTGCACGTCGATCTTGTCGATGTCGAAGCCGACGGCGCCTTCGCTCACTTCATAGGTGCCGTCGCCGAAGCCGCCGGTGAACCGGCCGGATGCGTCGGAGGTGAAGGTGCGCAATGCACCGTCAGGCGTGCGCGTCAGCGTGATCTGGACGCCGGCCATCGGCTTGCCGTCCGGCCCGAGCACGACGCCCATCAGCGTGCCTTCGCGCATCTGGAAGTTCGGCGCCGGCGGCGGTGGCGGCGGCGCGACGCTGGCCGCGCCGAGCGTGACGCCGTTGCCTGCCCCGCCGACGACGTGGTTCTCGAGCACGCGCACCCGCTCCGAGCCGCCGCGCACCTGGATTCCGCCGAGTGCGATGTAGGGCCTGAGGATGCCGAGGATCAGCTTGATCGGCAGCTTGATCGCCCAGAACGCGTTGATGTACTGCGTGAACACGAGCGGCCGCTTGTAGACCAGCTGCAGGCGCGTGCACGGATCGACCGGGTCGAGTGGATCGTCCGGGTCGTTGGGGTCGACCGGCGGCGTGCGTTCGGCCGGCACGAGCGCGATGTCGTTGCGCTCGATCAGCGTGTCGTCGGACGAAACGTCGATCGCCGCGAGTCCGCCCGCCTTGTCGAACATGCGGATCCGGTTGTTCGCGATCACCAGGTTCGAGGCATTGCGCGCGAACACCGCATGCGTGCAGGCGAGGATGCGGTGATGGGCGACCACGATGTCGTCGCAGTTTCCGGGCTTCGTGCCTTCGATCCAGATCGCCGTGCCGCCGAGTGTCACGAAGTCGATGTGCTCGATCTCGACGCGCGTCGAGTCGACGATCGAGATGATCGGCTGGTCGAGCGTCTTCTCGCGCGGCAGCACCCGGGTGCGCGCGCCGCAGCCGCGGATCGTCACGTTGACGCGGTTGGCGATCACGGCGTTGGTCGTGTGCAGACCCGGCAGCAGGCAGATTTCACCGCCCGCGGCAGGCAGGTGGCGCAGCGCCAGCTCGATCGAATTGAAGTCGCCGAAGCTCGACTTGCCGTCGCCGACGATGTAGCTGCAGCAGATCTTCTGCTGGCTGAGCGGCCGGAAGATGTGCCGGCAATCGCTGATCTGGCCGAGGTCCCAGCTGGCGGTCTTGTCGGCCTGCCAGGCGATCACGCCGAGCGCAACGCGCCGGTAAACGATGCCGGCCGCCGGCGCGTTGGCCGGCCAGACCGGCGGATCGAAGCTCGCGCCCGTCGTGCGAACCGGGAAAGCCCAGTAGTCGCCTGGGCGGTAGTTGCTGCCGTCGGCCGCCGGCGCATCGAACTCGAGCTCGATGCCGTCGATGAGCGGCACGGGTACGCCGGTCGCGTAGGTCGCGACGTCGGCGATGCCGTCCCACAAGCGAAAGAAGGCCGTGCCGGAGGCTGGCGCGGGCCAGACGCCGCTCGTGCTCGTCAGGGCGAGCACGCCGTCGACGCTGCGGCTGGCGATCGCCGTGAAAGTGACTTCCCACGAGCCGGCAGCGGCGTCGAACGCGAGCGCCTCGAAGTAGAACGTGGCAATGCCGCAAGTGTTGATCGCCTGGTCGTTGGCGGCGATCGTCACCGTGCCGGTCGCGGGCACGGCGCCGGCCGCGAAGATGCCGCGCCCGACCAGGCCGCCGTTGTAGCGCGACCATTTGAAGCGCGGGCCGCCCGCATCCGGCGCGGCGATCTCGATGCGATAGAGGTAGTGCTCGAGCCCGGTATAGCCACCGCCCGCCTCGAGCGGGCAGTCACCCGAGATGACGATCGACGGCGACGGCGTCACGCTCAGGTGGCCGCGTGTCGACGGATCGTCGACGAGCGCGGCGACCGCGCCGCAGTCCTCGTTGATGCCGAGGCGCAGCAATCGCAGCGCGCTGAAGGTGCGAACGCGCTCGGTCGTGTCGGGCCCGCCGAGCGCGGGCTCGATCAGCGACGGGTCCTGGAAGGCGCTGACGGTGTCTTCCCACACTTCGAGCACGACCGCGTCGCGAACGCCGGCACCGATTGTCGATGGATCGACGGCCGGCACGAGCGGCGGTGCGAGATAGGTCGCATCGAAAGTCGCGCTCGCCGACAGGCTGACCGGCAGACCGGCCGCCCAGGCCCTGCCGGCGTCGAGCGCGACGTGCACGCCGGTCGCATCGGCCACGGCCGAGAGCACCTGGAATGCCGATGACGATGCGGCGGGCACGGCGAGCACGTTCGGACCGAACGCGTCGGCGGCGACGACGTTGCGCCAGGTCGCCTCGATCTCCTGCGCGTCGTTCCAGTCGCGATCGAGCAGGACGCGGCCCTGCTGATGGCGCACGCCGGTGTATTGGCTTTCCGGGTCGAAACCCAGCAAAGAAAAATCGCCTTTCATGAGCGCTTCCTCAGGTGACTGGGATGAGCAGGACGCGCACCCCTACAGGCGCGAATTCGCGCAGGCGAATGCCGATGTTTTTCCACTTGTGCGTGCCGAGCAGGAAGCCGAAGGCGCCCATCTCGTCGGCGTTCGGGCCGTCGTCGCGGATGCGAACGTCGGAGGCGAGCGCGAGCTGCGCGTACGCCGGCGCGCCGAAGCGCTCGGCGTTGAAGCGCAGCGTCGCGTCGGGGCCGAACACGCAGCCGACGTGCTGCGGCAGGCGATCGGCGTCGCCGGAGAACCAGCTGGCACGGATGCAGCTGCCGTCTTTCGCGAACTCGCTGAACACGTCGCTCGCGTCGGCCTCGCTGCGCACCGCGAACAGCGGCCCGACGTGGCTGTCCTGGTTGTCGTGCACCTCGAGACGGCGCACGAACAACGCGCCCTCGCCACGCGCACGCTCGACCCGACTGCGGCCGAAGACCGTGACGCCCGCGAAAGCGATGGGTGCGGCCCAGGTCTTTTCCGGGTTGCCAGTGGCGGCGCCGATGGCGATAGACGAAGGACCCTCGAGCACGCCGGCGCCGGCGTCGACGATGCAAGCCTCGAGGCCGATCAGGTACGCATCGTCGATGGCGATCGCACCGCAGATCGAATGACGCAACGAGATCTCCGGCGTCTGTCCGAACGCCGTGCGTTGCGCGGTGGTGAGGCCGAGACTGCCGGACAGGCGCAGCGCCTCGCGCAGCGAAGCGCGTCCGCCGGTGGCCGTGCCATCGAGCACGAGCGAGCCGCCGGGGTCGAGCGTGCAGCCGTCGATCTCGAGGCGATTCACGACCGCTTGCTCGATCAGCGCCGAGCCGGCCGGGAACGTCGTGTCGCGCGTGAGGTAGAGCCCTTGAAGGCGGACGTTCTGCAACTCGGGCAGGTCGACCGACGCGTTCGCGATGGTCTGCGGCCGCACGCAGAACGGCCGGGCGAGGCGGATGACGGGCCGCTCGCCGCTCGCTGCACGAATCGTCAGCGGCCAGGGGCGCACGCCCCCGACATCGGGCTGCGGCTGCGGCAGGCGCAGCGAGAACACGCCGCCGACGTTGCCGATGCCGGCGACGCTGCCGAGGTCGAGCACGTGGGTGTCGCTGTTGACGATCTCGACCACCAGCGGCTGCGTGCGTGCGGCAAGGTTGGCCAGCGCATCGGCGAGCGTCGTCGTCACGCCGTCGACCGCGACGAACGCCGCGCCTGCGGGCAATGGATCGAACACGCGCGGCAGCGGCTGCGCACCGACGCTGCCGTCTTTGCGACGTGCGCCGACCGCGCCCGTCGTGGCCGAAACGCGCAGGCCGGTGATGAGCGGATCCGCGAAGGCGGCGCTGGTCGCGCCGGTCACGCCGAACACGACACGCCCGTGCTGCGGATCGACCGCGATCTCGAACGGCCGCAAGGGCGGAAACAGACCCTCCTCCCAGGCGCACAGCTCCGCACCCCGCAAGCTCCACGGGATGCCGGCAAACGGAACGGCGGGCAGATGCAGGACCAGCCCGGGCGCATCGTCGGCGGGCTCCGACGGCACCGCCGCATAGGTCTCGACGCGAACGTAGGCGTCCGGATTCCCGGCAGGATCGCCGCTGGTCAATCGCGCCATCGGCATCGGCCCGGGCACCGCATCGATGCTCGCGAGGTTGGGCGGCTCGGCGTCGGCGGCATAGCGAAAGGTGTTGAACAGCACCATCGGCTCGCCTTGCGGGTGCAGCTCGAAACGGACCGCGAAGGCGGCTGCGCCCGGCGACACCGGAATCGCCTCGACCGCGTTCCATGGCGCGAGTGGCGGGCTCGGCCGCGACAGCGGCACCTGGTAGTCGGCAAGCCGCCAGAGGAAGACGCCGAGGTTCGGCAGGTTCGGTGCGGCGCGGCCGACAGGCGGGTCGAGCAGGACCAGGGGCGGCTTGACGTCGGCGACGCGCGCGAACGGGTCGAAGGGCGAGCCGACGAACGACAGCCACGCCGGAGAGCGCAGCGCCGCCGTGCCGCCGCGGATCGGCCGTGTCATCTGGTTGTAGGGCGCGCGGGCGAAAGGCGAGCCGCCGCCGACGTCGGGACGCAGGTGATTGAGCGGCTGGTTCCAGGCCATGCGCTCGCGCAGCTCGATCGCGTGCACGGCCCAGCCCGAGAGCGCGTGCACCTGCGACTCGACCGCGCCGAGCGTGCCCTTGCGGCGCCGGTTCTTGACCGTGCGCGCCACGTCGGCGCGCAGCGTCCACGGGTCGCCCTTCAGGTGCGAGGTGCCGACCAGGTCGGCGAGGTAGGCGACAACCCAGTCGGCGCAGCTGTCGATGAAGAGGTCGTCGTACTGCGCGCCGACCTGGGCGGCGAGCGCCTGCAGCACGCTGTCGATGGCGCCGACGAAGCCGCGCAGCGGCGCCAGCGGCGTCTGCTCGAGGTCGCGCTGGCGATAGAGCTCGGGCAGGCGTTCGTAGAGCGTCGGCTTCGGCGCGAGCACGCTCATGACGCGGCCTCCTCGGGATCGGTGACGAAGCGGATCGCGAGGCCCGCCTGCGCCAGCGACAACAGCTGGTCGGCACGCGCGCGCAGGCTGCGCCGGGCTGGTGGCACGACGCGCCCGAAGCCGCCGACGGTCAGGCCGGTGAGCAAAGCTGGCGCGATCGAGAGGCGCGGCGCCGCGGCAAGCGCGAGTGCGGGCGCGATCTGCAGGCGGTCGATCTCGACCCAGCGCACGCCGGTGACGTTCTGCACCGCCCCGAGGATCTGCGAGCCGTGCACGCCGTCGCCGAAGTTGCGCATGCGCCAGTGCATGAGGCCGCGCGCGCCGAGGTCGAGGTCGTCGGCCGGGTCATCGTCCTCGACGCCGAGCGCCGCGGAGATGGCGACGGCGATGTCCTCGCTGCGCAGGCTCGGGTCGATGGCGACGGCCAGGTCGATGAGGATGCGCTGCCGCGAGCCGATGCGCACCATGAGCGGCCAGCGCGCCGGGCCGCGCGCGGCGAGCGCGCGTCGCAGCGCGAGGTCGATGGCCGCGGCGTCGGCTGCATCGCCGGAGGCGCACAGCACCGTGAGCACGACCAGCGGCGCGCCGTCCTGCAACTGCCACGCGGCGCGCGCCTTCAGCACGCCGGGTAGCGACAGCGCCTCGGCCTCGAAGTCGGCCAAGCTGACGATGCGGCCGAGGCTTTGCATCGTCGCCGGCGCGGCCAGCCGGGCGTTGGCGGCACTCTCGGGCACCGCGCCGCCGGTCGCGGGCTCGAGAATCCAGACATCGTCGAAGCCCGGCAGGCGCTTCACTGCTGAAGGCTTGTCGCGGCCGGCCGGCAGGCCGTGCGCGCCACTGCCCGTGCGCCAGTGCGCCATGACGTTGCCCTTGCCCGAAGGCAGGCGCGCCCCAGTGCGACCATCGCCGAACTGCACGAACGATTTTCCGTCCGCATCTTCGCGCACGATGTAGATGCGCTCGCGCGACCCGCGCCCGAAGAAGCTCGTCACACGCTGCCAGAGCACGCCGCCGATGCGGATCTCGAGCTCGGGCAGCTGTGGCGGCGCGCTCGCCGTGTCGAGCAGGTAGGTGAGCGGCGCCTTCGGCAGCACGAAGGTCTGGAAGTCCTCGCGCGCGTCGCCGTCGCCGATCGGCGCGTCGACCTCGGTCTTGCCTTCGGTGGTGTCGACGAGGTTGCCGTAGACATCGACCGTCGGCGTGTCGTGCGCGAAATCGGCGAGCGTCACCGTGGTGCCGAGAGTGAGCCCATGGAAGCGCGGGTCGCTTACGCCGTCACCCGTGGCGACGGCCTGCACCTGCACCGGTTGCGGGCCGCCCGGAAG
>JBDTNU010000218.1:0-6268 GCA_039933535.1 Caldimonas sp.
GGCTATCAGGTCGCATGGCAGGACGGCCAGGGCGGCAGCTTCGAGCTGAGCGGCGAGCCGACGCCATGGCTCGTGGTCTCGCCCGGCCTCGACGTCCAGTCGTCGTTCTCCACGATCGACCTGGTCGCCGACCGCAATGGCAAGCCGGTGGTCGGCTACGTCAACACCCAGGTGGTCAACCAGCAGAGCCAGACCATCTTCTCGCTCAGGCGCTGGAACGGCACGGCCTGGGAAAACGCGGCCGGCGACCTGGTCTCGGCGACGGCCTGCTCGGGCGCGCCGATCGCCGGATTCGCTTTCGACAGCGCGAACAACCCGCTCATCGTCTACGGCAACACGGCATCGACCGGCGGCAGCTTCACGACGGTTCGCAAGTTCGTCGCCGGCGCGTGGCAAGCGGTCGGTCCGAACGATGGCGCCTTGCCGATTGCCAGCCCCTTCAGCAGCGAATGCCAGGATCGGCCGGCGATCACGCTCGATGCCGCCGACCGGCCGCTGGTCGCCTATCGCTCCGGCAACGCGGTGACGGCGCAACGCTTCGATGGCACGACGTGGCAGGGCCTGGCGTCAGCGAACGGAGACTCCTTCGATTCGATCCAGGGCGGCTTCGATCTGCGTCTCGATGCAGGCGACCAGCCGTATCTCGCGATATCGAGCGGCGGCGTCTTGACGGTGCAGCGCTTCAACCCAGCGCCCGGCGCCGGATGGGAAGCGGTGGGATCGGGTGGCGGCGTTCTCCCGAGCGTGAACACGGTGCGACTCGACACGCCGCAGATCCGTTTCAGCGCAGCGGGGCGGCCGGTGATCGCGACCGTCGCTGGCGTTCCCTTCCCCGGCAGTCCGGGTGTCTTCTCGGCCGGCGTCGCGGTCCATCGCTTCGACGGCACGGCCTGGTCGACGACAGGCGGCTACCAGACCAGCGTCGACAACTACCTGATCAACACACCGGCGCTCGGCTTCGCGCTGCAGAACGGCTCGGCGCTGGTGGCCTGGAGCAACGCGACGCGCAATGCCGGCACGGCGCCGGTGGTCGAAGCCAACACGGCCGCAGGTTGGACGCCGGTCGGCGCTGGCTTCGGCGAGGTCCCGCAATACACGCGCCACGGCCCGACGCCGGAGGCCTCGGCGCTCGACTCGCGTCTCGTGCAGATCGGCACCGAGGTCTATCTGTCGATGATCGTTCGCCCGCCGCAGACCGGCGGGGCGACACCGGTGGCGAAGCTGACGCTGCTCCGCAAAGTGGGCAACTAGGGCCTGCCACATTCGATGCGTGCGCCTGTTCTCGAATCTCACGACCGAGGAGTCTTCATGAAATCGACCGAAGGCCCCTGCCGCCTAGGCGCGCGGCCGCCAGGCTGACCGGCAGCGGCGTGACGCCAGCGACGCTCGCGCGCGCTCCACCTCCCGCTCTCGGCGAGCGCGGTCACCTTCATGGGGCTGCGTTCGCTGGCCGCGCCGGCCTTGCACGCTGCGCCGTCGCCCGCATCGCATAACGGGCATCCGACTTGCCGGCACTGCATCCGCGGCGGTCCTCGCCACGTATGTCGAGACGATGACCTTGCCTGCTGCAGCTCATGGCCGCGTCATCGGCTCGCTCGCCATTGCCTTGGCCGCCGCGATCGCGCTCGCGGCGTGCTCGTCGATCGGCACCCTCAACGCCCTCGCCCGCACCGACACCTACCGGCTGACCCCGGATCTCGCTTACGGGCCTTTGCCGCGCCAGAAGCTCGACATCTACATGCCGGTATCGGCGGCGCCCGCGGCGGGCTGGCCGGTGGTCGTGTTCTTCTATGGCGGCTCCTGGAACAGCGGCGAGCGCGCCGAGTACAAGTTCGTCGGCGAAGCGCTCGCCTCGCGCGGCGTGCTCATGCTGGTGGCCGACTACCGGCTCTATCCCGAAGTGCGCTACCCGAGCTTTCTCGAGGACAGCGCGGCAGCCCTCGCCTACGGCCTGGCGCACGCCAAGGCGCTCGGCGGCGACCCGCGCCGGGTCTTCGTCATGGGCCACAGCGCCGGCGGCTACAACGCGGCCATGCTCGCACTCGATCCGCGCTGGCTCGCCGCCACAGGACACAAGCCGGGCGAGCTCGCCGGCTGGATCGGCCTGGCCGGTCCTTACGAGTTCCTGCCGCTCGGGGCCGAATCGCCGGCCCGGCCAGTGTTCTTTCATCCCGACTATCCGCCCGGCACGCAGCCGATCGACTACGCGACCGCAGGCTCGCTCAAGGCCTTTCTCGCCGCGCCCGTGCACGACAAGGTCGTGAGCCCCGAGCGCAGTACGCTGGCGATGGCGGCGAAGCTGCGCAGTGCCGGCGTTCCGGTCGAGCTGAAGATGTACGACGGCATCAGCCACGCCTTGCTGGCGGGTGCCTTCGGCCGGCCGTTGCGCGGCCTGGCACCGGTGCTCGACGACGTGGTGGCCTGGATCAGCGCAAACTGATTTCGCTGGCCTCGTAGATCGCGAGGTCGGGCCGGTGCGCAGCAAGCTGACCGGCCTGCGCGGCGAAGGCGCGCGAGGCCGGCACCTTGAAGTGCGCGTCGAGCGCGGCGCGGTCGGCCCAGCGCTCGAAGAAGACCAGGCGCAGGCCATCGTTCGCGTCGACGGCGACGCCGTGCTCGAGGCAACCCGGTTCGGCGAGCGAACGGGCAACGTGCTCGAGACTCGCCGCGCGCAAGGCCTCGAAGGTATCGGCGCGAGCCGAGATGGAACCGGTGACGATGAGCATGGCAGCAGACTTCCCGACAGGGTTGGCCCGGCATCGTAGGCCGCCCCGAGGAGACCACACAATAGCCCGTCGCTCCCTGCACCACCTGTCCCGAATGCTTCGATCCTGCGTGTCCGCCCTGGTCCTGGGCCTGGGTCTCGTCGCCGCCGCGCACGGCGATGAATCGTCCCTCGCGATCCCCTCGGCACACGCGCGCTTCGGCATTGAAAGGGTTCGGTTCGCCGGCGACACCGAGCGCGTCGGCCTGGTCGGCGCGAGCTACCTCGTCGATGTCGGCGGCGTGCCCGGCCTGTCGCTCGGGCCCGCTGTCTATGGCGCGGTCAGCGGCGACCGGGGCGGGTTCTTCACGCTCGGCGGCGAAGCGGCGTGGCGGCAGCGCGTGTTCGGGCCGGTCGGCGTCGAGCTCGGTGTCTACGTCGGCGGCGGCGGTGGCGGCGGTGCCTCGCAGGGCAGCGGCTTGATGCTGCGGCCGCACGCCGACCTGGTCTGGGATCTCGGTGCGGTCGCGCTCGGCCTTTCTGTCTCGCGCGTGCGCTTCTCGAACGGCCTGGTCGACAGCACGCAGATCGGCCTGGTCGTCAACGCGAGCAACGACTTCCGCTTCGTTCCTGCCGAGCGCCTGGGCGATCCGGTTCTCTCCGGCGGGCGCGCCGGGCTCGGCTTCGACCGCATCCAGTTCGTCGGCAGCGTCTACCGGACGCCGGCCGACAAGCTGCTGCGCGATGGCGAGCCGCTGCCGCGTTCGATCAGCCTGCTCGGCATTCGCGCCGAGCAGGCGTGGGGGCAGAACGGCTTCTGGGGCATCGAGGCCAATCGGGCCGCGCGCGGCGGCGTCGGCGGCTATGCCGAGGTGCTCGGCACCGTGGGGATCGAGACCGAGGTCGTGCGCAACGGCCTGACGCTCGGTGGCCGGATCGCGGTCGGGGCCGGCGGCGGCGGCGGCGTGTCGACCGGCGGCGGCCTGCTCGCGAAGGCGGCCGTGTATGGCGTCGTGCGCCTGAGCAACGAGCTCGGCGTCTCGCTCGAAGCCGGCGCGGCGCGCGCGCCGAACGGCAACTTCCGCGCCGTGCAGGGCTCGGCGGCGCTGGTCTGGGCCATCGACAGCCCCGGCAGCGATGGCGTCGCGGCGCGCCCGTCGCGCACCGACTTCAGCGCCGGCGTGATCGCGCACGACGCGCCGCGCGCCGACGGCAGCGAGCGCTCCTTGCGCGCCATCACGCTGAAGATCGATCGCTTCCTGACGCCGGGCTTCTATGTCAGCGGCGAAGCACTGAGCGCGGCCGGTGGCAACGCAAGCGGATACTCCGGCGCGCTCGTCGGCGCGGGATGGATGCAGCGCTTCGGTCCGCGCCTTCATGCCGGCGCGGAGCTGCTCGCGGGCGCATCCGGCGGCGGCGGCGTGGTCAGTGGCGGCGCGCTCTTTCAGCCGCGCGTCTACGCGGGCGTGCAGATCACGCCCGCGATCGCGTTGCGCGTCGGCGCCGGCCGCCTCAAGGCCACGAACGGACCGCTGTCCAGCAATTTCGTCGACGCGTCGCTCGTCTTCACCTACGGAGTGTCGGGAGGGAACTGACGGCCGCGTGGCGAAGCAGGTCGGCACCATGGCGCGTGCCGATGTGAATTACGGCCGCCGTTGCCATGGTCGCGAGCGCGACGACGGCGAGGCTGCCGGTACGGAACACCTCGCGGCGCTGATAGACGTATGCGATGGCCAGCGCTGCGACCCAGGCCGCGCCGAAGCTCAGGCCACCCACCACGTCCGACATCCAGTGCACTCCCAGGTAGAGCCGGGACAACGCGATGCCGCCGATCAACAGCACTGTTGCCGACGCGATGACGATGCGCAGCCGGCTCGAGGCTTGCCCGGCCAGCATGAACGCAAGAAAGCCGTAGACGACGACGCTCAGCGTGGCATGCCCGCTTGGAAAAGAGAACTGCTCCAGGCCGGCGTACAGGGCCTCGGGTCGAGGCCGATGCAGCGCGAGCTTGATGACCTTCACCAAGGCTTCCGCCACGCCGACCGCAGCAAGCCAGTAGATAGCGGCGAGCCAGTAGCGACCGACGAGGAGCCAGACCAGCACTGCCACGATGACGGGGCCGAGAACCTGAAGGTCGCCGAGCTCGGTGACCGCGACGAAGAAGCTGTCGGCACCGGCGCTGCGCATCGATCGAACCGTGTCGTGAACGAGCACGTCGATCTGCACCAGCGGATCGCCGGTGACCACATCTTCGAGGGTGTCCAGGAACAGCCACGCCCCGCCGAGAACGAGCAGCGCCGTCGACGCGAGAAACCACTTCGGGGTTTCCGGCCTCTTCAGCCAGGCGATCAGATGGCGCATCTTCGACGTTGCGCATTGCGCGGGAACAAGCTCATTTCGCGGCGACTCTGGCATGCTCCGCCGATGTCATCACGCCGCCATGCCGAACGCCACCGCACGGACCGGATCGGCTGGCTGCGTGCGGCGGTGCTCGGCGCCAACGACGGCATCGTCTCCACCGCCAGTCTCGTGGTCGGCGTCGCCGCTGCGAGTGCCAGCCAGAGCAACGTTCTGCTCACCGGCGTGGCCGGACTGGTGGCGGGCGCCATGTCGATGGCGGCCGGCGAATATGTCTCGGTCCATTCGCAGGCAGACACCGAACAAGCCGATCTGGCTCGCGAGCGCGGCGAGCTCGAAGGCGATCCGGCGGCAGAGTTGCGTGAACTCACGGCCATCTATGTGGGCCGGGGAATCAAGCCCGAACTGGCGCACGAGGTGGCCGAACAGCTGACGGCCCACGACGCCCTCGGCGCGCACGCGCGCGACGAACTCGGCATCTCCACAAGCCTGGGCGCCCGGCCGGTTCAGGCCGCGCTGGCATCGGCCGCGAGCTTCGCGGTCGGTGCCGTCCTGCCGCTGGCCGTGACGGCACTGGCGCCCGCGCACGGCCTGATCTTCTGGGTCTCGGGAATGTCGCTCGCCTTCCTGGGCCTGCTCGGCGCCATCGCTGCGCGGGTCGGCGGCGCCGACATGCTGACCGGCGCCTGGCGAGTGACGTTCTGGGGCGCGATGGCGATGGCGATCACGGCGGGGGTCGGCGCGCTGTTCGGTGCCGTGACCTGAACGCCATGCGATGGAACACGCCGTCCTTGTCGATCAGCAGGTGCTTCAGGGCCCCGGCGACATGGAGGGCGACGAGGACGACCAGCACCCAGACCAGCACGGAATGGATGTCGAAGAACTGCTCGGCCCGGTCGTGGTCGGGCACTGCCCATGCGGGCGTGGTCAGGCCGAACCAGTGCACGCCTGCCTTGCTCCAGGATGCGCCCAGGTAGCCCGTGAGCGGCAGCAGCACCATCAGCAGGTAGAGCATCGCCTGGGTGCCCCGGGCCAGCTTGACCTGCCACGCCGGCAGGCTCGCCGGCAGGGGCCCCGGGGGATGTCCAAGCCGCCACAAGATCCGGGTAGCGACCAGAAAAGCGATCACGATACCGACCGATTTGTGAAGGTCGAAATAGCCGACGCTGCCGGGCTCGTGCTCGACCGACATCATGTACCAGCCCA
>JBDTNU010000219.1:0-6251 GCA_039933535.1 Caldimonas sp.
ATCATGAAGCTGTCCATGAAGCGCAGCAGCACGGCGATCATCAGCACGCCGCGCAGCTTGGGCAGCTGGATGTAGCGGAACACGGCGAGCTTCGATGCGCCGTCGATGCTGGCTGCCTGGTAGTACGCGTCGGGAATGGCGCGAAGGCCGGCGTAGCAGAGCAGTGCCACCAGTGGCGTCCAGTGCCAGACGTCCATCAGCAGCACGGTCAGCCAGGCATCGCGCGCGCTGCCTGTGTAGCTGTAGTCGATGCCGAGCCTGGCGAGCGCGGCGCCGAACAGGCCGATGTCGCTGCGGCCGTAGATCTGCCAGATGGTGCCGACCACGTTCCAGGGAATGAGCAGCGAGACGGCAACCAGCACGAGCACGGCCGATGCGTGCCAGCCCTTGGCCGGCATCGACAGCGCCAGCAGGATGCCGAGCGGCACCTCGACGACCAGCACCGCGAACGAGAAGCCGATCTGTCGGATCAGCGCGCCTTGCAGGTCGTCGTCGCGCAGCACTGATTTGAACCAGTCGAGACCGACGAAGACGCGACGCTCGGGCGAGATGATGTCCTGCACCGAGTAGTTGACGACGGTCATCAACGGCAGGATCGCCGAGAAGGCGACGCACAGGACGACGGGCAGGATCAGCAGCCAGGCTTTCTGGTTGACAGGCTTCATGACGCGGTCTCCCCGACCCGTTGCTGGTCCTGGCCGTAGAAGCAGGTGCGCGCTCCGAGCACGGCCAGCCAGACCGTCTCGCCGACCTTCGGAATCGCCTGGTGCGGACCGAGCCGGGCGCGCACCAGACCGTCGCCGCCCGCGACCTGCGCGGTCAGCAGCCAGTAGGTGCCGATGTCCTGGGCTTGCGTCACCACCGCGGGCAGGGCGCCTTCGGTACCGGCGCCGGCGAGCGTCACGTACTCGGGCCGGACGCCGAGCGTGAGCGGACCCTTGCCGCGCACCGCGTCGGGCGCCGCGCCGACGCGATGACCGGCCACCTCGAGGCCGCTCTCGACCGCCTGCGCAGGCAGGAAGTTCATGCCCGGCGAGCCGATGAAGTGGCCGACGAAAGTGTGTTGCGGCCGGTCGAACAGCTCCGAGGCGGTGCCGATCTGCACGGCGCGGCCGCGCGTCATCACCACCACCTGCTCGGCGAAGGTGAGCGCCTCGACCTGGTCGTGCGTGACGTAGATCAGGGTGAGCTTGAGCTCGTGGTGGATCTGCTTCAGCTTTTTGCGCAGCTGCCACTTCAGGTGCGGGTCGATGACCGTGAGTGGCTCGTCGAACAGCACCGCCGAGACGTCTTCGCGCACCAGGCCGCGGCCGAGCGAGATCTTCTGCTTGGCGTCGGCGGCGAGGCCCGACGCGCGCTGGTTCAACTGGCCGTTCAGCTCGAGCATCTCGGCGACCTGGCCGACCCGGCGCGCGATCCGGTCCGGCGCGACGCCGCGGTTGCGCAGCGGGAAGGCGAGGTTCTCGGCCACCGTCATCGTGTCGTAGATGACGGGAAACTGGAACACCTGGGCGATGTTGCGCTGCTGCGGCGTGCGCGCCGTGACGTCGACGCCGTCGAACTTGACGCCGCCTTGCGATGGCTTCACCAGGCCGGAGACGATGTTGAGCAGCGTCGTCTTGCCGCAGCCGGAGGGGCCGAGCAGCGCGTACGCGCCGCCGTCGGCGAAGCTCATCTGCAGCGGCAGCAAGGCGTAGTCCTCGTCGCGCCGCGGATTCGGCTTGTAGGCATGCGCCAGGTCGAGGTCGATGCGCGCCATCAGTTGCGCTCCGGCGCCAGCAGCAGATCGCCCGACGCGTCGAACACATAGGCCTGGCGCGGATCGAGATGGAGCGTGACCGGCGAGCCGAGCGTGAACTCGTGAACACCGGTCAGCTGCGCGACCAGCTCGCCGATCGCGGTCTCGACGTGCAGGAAGGTATCGGAGCCCGAGATCTCGGCGAGCTCCACCTTGCCGGGCAAGGCAAGGTCGCCGTCGCGCGGCTCGACGTGCAGCGCACCGGCGCGCACGCCGACCGTCAGCGTCGGCGAATGCGGCGCCGCGAGCGCGAGCTTCAGATGCACGCCGCCGCTCAAGGTCACGCCGCCGGCCCCGGCCTGGCCGGCAAGGAGGTTCATCGGCGGGTCGCTGAAGGCGCGCGCGACGCGCATCGACGCGGGTCGGTGGAACACCTCGGCGGTCGGGCCGTACTGCAACAGCTCGCCGGCATCGAGCACCGCGGTGTAGCCGCCGAGCAGCAGCGCTTCGGTCGGCTCGGTGGTGGCGTAGACGACGGTCGACTGGCCGCTCGCGAACAGCTGCGAGAGCTCGTCGCGCAGGCCTTCGCGCAGCTTGTAGTCGAGGTTCACGAGCGGCTCGTCGAGCAGCATCAGCGGCGCGTTCTTGGCCAGCGCGCGGGCCAGGGCGACGCGCTGCTGCTGGCCCCCCGACAGCTCGGCCGGCAGCCGGTCGAGGAAGGGCTCGATGTGCAGCCTGGTCGCGAGCTCCTTGACCCGCGCGTCGATGTTCTTCTCGCGGCGCAGGCGCAGCGGCGAGGCGATGTTGTCGGCCACCGACATCGACGGGTAGTTGATGAACTGCTGATAGACCATCGCCACGTTGCGCTCGCGCACCGGCACACCGGTCACGTCGACGCCATCGGCAAACACGTGACCGCGAAAAGGGGCGTCGAGCCCGGCCATGATCCGCATCAGCGTGGTCTTGCCGGCCTGCGTCGCCCCGAGCAGCACCGTGACCGCGCGCGGCACCAGCGTCAGGTCGAGCGGGAGCAGGTAGACCTGGGGGCCGACCCGCTGCTCGATGCGCTCGAGCTTCAGCTCCATGCCGCCTCCGCCGTCTCCGCGACGCCGCCGTCGGCCCTCGCTCGCGGCCAGTGCGCCGAGCACCAGTCGGCGACCGCGCCACGCTCCGCGGCGCTCATGTGCAGGCCGAGCTTGCTGCGCCGCCACAGCACGTCGTCGGCGCTGCAGGCCCATTCGTGCGCGCGCAGGTAGCGAAGCTCGGCTTCGTGCAAGCCGGGCGCGACTTCGGCGCCGGGGTCGTCATGACCGAGCACCTTGTCGATGCGCGAGCCGTAGCCATGCGCCAGGCGTTGCAGCATGGGTGCGGGCACGAGCGGATAGCGCAAGGACAACGCCTGGAGAAAGCGCGTGAAGTCGGTGTCAGGGCGCTGGGCCGCACCGATCCAGGCGCTCAGGTCGCCGCCGGGCAGCAAGGCATCGTGGGTCCAGCTTTGCCGCGCCAGACGAAGCGAGCCCGAGAGCAGGTCGGCGGCTTCCTCGGCCAGCTTGCGAAAGGTCGTGATCTTGCCGCCCCAGACGGTCAGCAGCGGCGCCTGCGCAGTGTCGAGATCGAGCTGGTAGTCGCGCGTCACGGCCGACGGGTCGCCGTTGTCGTCGTCGAGCAGGGGCCGCACGCCCGAGTAGCTCCAGACCACTTGCGCGGGGGTGACCGGCCGCTCGAAGTAGCGGCTCGCCTGCTCGCAAAGGTAAGCCGTCTCGGCGGCATCGATACGTGCCTCGCCGACCGGGCCGTGGTGCTCGACGTCGGTCGTGCCGATCAGCGTGAAGTCGGTCTCGTACGGGATCGCGAAGATGATCCGCTTGTCGGGATTCTGGAAGATGTAGGCGTGGTCGTGATCGAAGAGCCGGGGCACGACGATGTGGCTGCCCTTGACCAGGCGCAGCGTCTTGTGGCCGTGCTGGTGCGCCTGCTCGCCCAGGAACTGCGCCGCCCAGGGTCCGGCGGCGTTGACCAGGACGCGTGCCCTGACCTCGCGCTGCCGGCCGTCGCTGTCCGCGAGCCGGACCTGCCAGTGATCGGCGCCGCGTCGCGCGTCGACACAGCGCGTTCGCGTCAGGATCGTCGCGCCGCGCTCCCGCGCGTCGATCGCGTTCAGCACGACCAGGCGCGCGTCGTCGACCCAGCCGTCGGAATAGACGAAGCCCTTGGTGAAGACCGGCTTGAGCGGCTGACCTGCCGGATGCCGGCGCAGATCGACGGTGCGCGAGGGCGGCAGCACTTCGCGCCGCGCAAGGTGGTCGTAGAGGAACAGGCCGATCCGGATCATCCACACCGGGCGCATCGAAGGGTCGTGCGGCATCACGAAGCGCAGCGGCCGGATGATGTGCGGGGCGCTGCGCAGCAGCACCTCCCGTTCGGCGAGCGCCTTTCTCACCAGCGAGAACTCGTAGTACTCGAGGTAGCGCAAGCCGCCGTGGATCAGCTTGGTCGACGACGACGAGGTGTGCTGCGCCAGGTCGTCCTTCTCGCAAAGGAGCACGCTGGCGCCACGGCCGGCGAGGTCGCGCGCGATGCCGGCGCCGTTGATGCCGCCGCCCACGACCACCACGTCGTACGCGTGCACATCCTCCTGCGCCGATCCCTGGCTCTCCACGTCTCCGTCCATCCTGTTCGTTTTTGTTCGTTTTCGATCTTCTCCTTTCGTTTTACACCTACAACGAGACAAAGCGCAAGCGCGGATACGTCAATGACGAACGCCGCGCAGTGCGCTAGCCTGTACCCTCGACTCGCTGCGTGATCCCGACCGCGATGACCCCCAACCCTCGCCAGGCCCAGTTGCTCGACGAGGTGCGCGAGCGGGGTTCGGCGACGGTCGAAGCGCTTGCCGAGCAATTCGACGTGACGTTGCAAACCGTGCGCCGCGACGTCAAGCTGCTTTCCGTGGCCGGCCTGCTGGCGCGATTTCACGGCGGTGTGCGGTTGCCGAGCTCGACCACCGAGAACATCGCCTACCGGCAGCGCCAGCACCTCAACAGGCAAGCGAAGAAGCGGATCGCGCGCGCGGTGGCCGCGGCCGTGCCTTCGGGCTGCTCGCTGATCATCAACATCGGCACCACCGCCGAAGCGATCGCCCACGAGCTGCTGCAGCACAAGGGCCTGCGCGTGATCACCAACAACCTGAACGTCGCCGCCATCCTTTCCGACAACCCGGATTGCGAGGTGATCGTCGCCGGCGGCATCGTTCGTTCGCGCGACCGCGGCATCGTCGGCGAGGCGACGATCGATTTCATCCGCCAGTTCCGGGTCGACATCGGCCTGATCGGCATCTCGGGCATCGAGAGCGACGGCAGCCTGCGCGACTTCGACTATCGCGAGGTCAAGGTGGCGCGCGCCATCATCGAGCACTCGCGCGAGGTCTGGCTCGCCGCCGACCACAGCAAGTTCAATCGGCCGGCGATGGTCGAGCTGGCCCGGCTCGACGAGATCGACATGCTTTTCACCGACGCGCCGCCGCCGGCGCCGTTTCCCGATCTGCTGGCCGGCGCCGCCGTGAACTGCGTGACCTGCGAGGGCGCCTCGTGAACCACAAGACGCATCTGCTCGCCCTCGACCAGGGCACGTCGAGCTCGCGCGCCGTCGTCTTCGATGCGCGCGGCGCGATCGTCGCGATGGCGCAGCGCGAGTTCCGGCAGATCTTTCCCGAGCCCGGATGGGTCGAGCACGACCCGCGCGAGATCTGGGACACGCAGCTCGCCACCGCGCGCGAGGCGATCGCGAAGTCTGGCGTGGCCGCGGGCGGGATTGCCGCGATCGGCATCACGAACCAGCGCGAGACCACGCTGCTCTGGAACCGCGCCACCGGCGAGCCGCTGGCCAACGCCATCGTCTGGCAGGACCGGCGCACCGCGCCGGCCTGCGAGGCGCTGAAGCAGCGCGGCCTCGAGCCCATGTTCCGCCGCAGGACCGGGCTCGTGCTCGATGCCTACTTCTCGGGCACCAAGCTCGCCTGGCTGCTCGACAACGTGCCCGGCGCCCGCGCCGCGGCAGAGCGTGGCGAGCTCGCCTTCGGCACCGTCGACACCTGGCTGATGTGGAAGCTGTCGGGCGGCAGCATCCACGCCACCGACGCGAGCAATGCGTCGCGCACATTGCTGTTCGACATCCATGAGGGCCGATGGAGCGACGAGCTTCTGGCGGCGCTCGCGGTGCCGCGCGCGCTGTTGCCCGAAGTGCATCCGTCGAGCCACGTCTACGGGCACACGCGAGCCGAGCTGCTCGGCGCCGCGATCCCGATCGGCGGCGTCGCTGGCGACCAGCAGAGCGCGCTGTTCGGCCAGGCCTGCTTTCGCGCAGGCCAGGTCAAGAACACCTACGGCACGGGCTGCTTCATGCTCATGAACACCGGCACAGTGGCCGAGACGTCGAGCCATGGCCTGATCACGACGCGCGCCGCGCAAGCCTCGGGAGCGCCGCAGTACGCCACCGAGGGCGGCGTCTTCATCGGCGG
>JBDTNU010000220.1:0-6238 GCA_039933535.1 Caldimonas sp.
TCAACACGCTCGGAGCACTCACCGGCAACCAGGCGATGCAGCAGGTCAAGGCCGGATTGAAGGCGATCTACCTCTCGGGGTGGCAGGTGGCAGGTGACGCCAACATCGCCGGCGAGATGTACCCGGACCAGTCGCTCTATCCCGTCAACTCGGTGCCGATGGTCGTCAAGCGCATCAACAACACCTTCACCCGCGCCGACCAGATCCAGTGGTCGGAAGGCAAGGACGACATCGACTATTTCGCACCGATCGTCGCCGATGCGGAGGCCGGTTTCGGCGGCGTGCTCAATGCCTTCGAGCTGATGAAATCGATGATCGATGCGGGTGCCGCCGGCGTCCACTTCGAGGACCAATTGGCTTCCGTCAAGAAGTGCGGCCACATGGGCGGCAAGGTGCTCGTGCCGACGCGTGAAGCAGTCGCCAAGTTGACAGCCGCGCGCCTCGCCGCCGACGTGATGGGAACGCCGACGCTGGTGATCGCCCGAACCGACGCCGAGGCCGCAGACCTCGTGACCAGCGACGTCGACCCCAACGACAAGGGATTTCTCACCGGCGAGCGGACCATCGAAGGCTTCTACCGCACGACGCCCGGCCTCGAGCAGGCGATCTCGCGCGGCCTGGCCTACTCCGAGTACGCCGACATGGTCTGGTGCGAGACCGGCAAGCCCGACCTCGCCTACGCGAAGGCCTTCGCCGAGGCGATCCACAAGAAGTTCCCGGGAAAGCTGCTCGCTTACAACTGCTCGCCCAGCTTCAACTGGAAGAAGAACCTCGACGACGCGACGATCGCCAAGTTCCAGCGCGAGCTGGGCGCGATGGGCTACAAGTTCCAGTTCATCACGCTGGCAGGCTTCCACAGCCTCAACTACTCGATGTTCAACCTCGCGCACGGCTACGCGAAGAACAACATGAGCGCCTTCGTCGAGTTGCAGGAAGCCGAGTTCGCGGCTGCCGAAAAGGGCTTCACCGCCGTCAAGCACCAGCGTGAGGTCGGCACCGGCTACTTCGACGCGGTCACCACCACGATCGAGCGCGACGCCTCGACCGCGGCCCTCAAGGGCTCGACCGAAGACGAGCAGTTCTTCGAGGACCGCAAGCACGCCTGACAACCCGCGCAGGGGCTGCGCGATCCGCGGGCCCCTCCCTTGCTAAAGCCCGATGGCCAACGCCGTCGGGCTTTTCGCTTTGTGGCAAGCCGCTTTCATGTCTGTTCAAGGAATGACTTTTACCTGTTTCCGTTTCCCCTGGCTTCGGTTCGCCGCTGCCGCGCTGGTCGTGCTCGGCGGGCCTGCGGCGTTCGGATTCGGATTCGACGACATCGGCGCGCGGGCCCGCGACCTCGCCGTCCAGCCCTACAAGCCGCCGGTCGTCCGCATCGCCAAAGAGATGCGCGAGCTCGACTACGACGAGTACCGCGACATCCGGTACCGGCCCGAGCAGGCGCTCTGGCGAGCCGAAAAGCTCCCGTTCGAGCTGATGTTCTTTCCGCAGGGCCGAGCGGTACCCGAGCCGGTGACGATTCACATCGTCGAGCCTTCGGGAGAACGCGTTTTTCCGTTCGATCCCGCGCTGTTCGACTTCGGCAAGAACCGGATCGATGCCTCCAGGCTGCGCGATCTCGGTTTCAACGGCTTTCGCGTTCACTTCGCTGTCAACAAGCCGAACCACAAGGACGAGGTCCTGGTCTTCCAGGGCGCGAGCTACTTTCGCGCCCTCGGCAAAGGACAGGGCTATGGACTCTCGGCGCGCGGACTGGCCGTCGACACGGCCGCCGCTTCGGGCGAAGAATTCCCGCGTTTCATCGAGTTCTGGATCGAGCGACCGCGTGCCAACGCAAGCTCGCTGGTGATCTATGGCCTGCTCGACTCGAAGCGCATCGCTGGCGCTTACCGTTTCGTGCTGACGCCGGGCGCAGAAACGACGCTGCAGGTGACGGCCCGGCTCTATGCGCGCGAGCGTATCGCCAAGCTTGGCCTGGCGCCGCTCACCAGCATGTATGCCTTCGGCGAGAACCAGCCCGGTCGCGACGACTATCGCCCCGAGGTGCACGACTCTGATGGCCTGTCGATCCAGGGCCCGGAAGGCGAATGGATCTGGCGCCCTCTGGTCAATCCCAAGCGCCTGCTGGTGACTTCGTTTGCCATGACGAATCCGCGCGGCTTTGGCCTGATGCAGCGCGACCGCTCGCCCGCCAGCTATGAAGATCCGGAAGCGCAGTACGAACGTCGGCCGAGCGCATGGGTCGAGCCGACCGGCAACTGGGGCAACGGACGGGTCGAGCTCGTGCAGATCCCCACGCCCGACGAGACCAACGACAACATCGTCGCCTACTGGGTGCCGCAGACGGCGCCCGTCCCCGGCAAGGCCTTCGATTTCGGATACCGGATCCGCTGGCAGAGCGTCGGCACGGTGCCGGCGAACAAGGGCTGGGTGGTGCAGACGCGGCGCGGTCGCGGCTTCGTTCAGCGGCCCGACGGAGACATCAACCTGGTCGTCGATTTCGACGGCCCGGCCTTGCACGGGCTCGCTGCCGGCGCCGATCTCGAGCCCGTCGTCTGGGCCGACGGCAATGCTGAAGTCCACGAGCGCAATCTTTTCCGCAACCCGGTCAGCGGCGCTTGGCGCATGACCGTTCGTTTCAAGCGCGTCGACGCGACCAGGCCGGTCGAATTGCGTGCCTACCTCAAGCAACAGCAGACGGCACTCACCGAGACATGGAGCTACATCCTTCCCGCCGAGCCGGACAAGCCGTGAGCAGCGGCGATGCGTCGCGCCCTTGCGCCCATCCGCATCTGCATCGCTCGTCGATGGTCGCTGAACCGTGGGCCGGGCCGCTGCTGATGCGGCCGCTGCGACGACTCCTCGGCCGCGTTCCGAAGCGGCCCCAGCGTGCCGCCGACGATCGCCGGCCGCTGATGTTCCGTCGCGTGCTCCTGCTCGCGCTCGTTCTGCTCGGCGCCTGGGTCGGCACCGAAGCGATGGCGGAGGTTCTCCCTGAGCATGGCAGCGGCTTCGAGGAGTTCGGCCTGCTGATCCTGTTCGGCATCCTGTTCGGCTGGATCTCGGCCGGCTTCTGGACCGGGCTGATGGGCGCCCTCGTGCTGCTTCGCGGCCCGGGTCATGGTCCGCTTTCGCGTGGCGTCGACAGCGACAAGCTGCTGCCGATCGACGCGACGGCGCGAACCGCGATCGTCATGCCGATCTGCAACGAGCACGTGCCCACGGTCTTCGGCGGCCTTGCGGCGACGATCGGCTCTCTGCGCGCGACCGGCGAATCGTCGAACTTCGACGTTTATGTCCTCAGCGACACGAACGACCCCGACACCCGCGCCGCCGAGCAGGCGGCCTGGAGCGACCTCGCGGGGCGCCTGGCGGCCGAGGGCGGCGACGACGCGAGCGCGCTTCGCCTGCACTATCGCTGGCGGCAGCGCCGAGCCAAGCGCAAGAGCGGCAACGTCGCCGACTTCTGCCGCCGTTGGGGCCGCGCCTATCGCTACATGGTCGTGCTCGACGCCGACAGCATCATGACCGGCGAATGCCTGACGACGCTGGTTCGAATGATGGAAGCGCACCCGGATGCAGGCGTGATCCAGACCGCGCCGAGAGCGGTGGGCCACGAGACCTTTCACGCCCGCGTCCAGCAGTTCTGTGCGCGCGCCTACGGTCCGCTGTTCACGGCGGGCATGCGCTTCTGGCAGCTGGGCGAGTCGCACTACTGGGGCCACAACGCGATCCTTCGCATCGCCCCCTTCATGGAGCATTGCGGTCTCGCACCGATCGCCGGCACGGGCTCGCTCTCGGGCGAGATCCTTTCGCACGATTTCGTCGAGGCGGCGTTGATGCGCCGGGCCGGCTGGAAGGTCTGGGTCGCCGACGAGGTCGAAGGCAGCTACGAGCAGGTCCCGCCCAATCTGCTCGCCGAACTGCAGCGCGATCGCCGCTGGTGCCACGGCAACCTTCAGAACTCGCGCCTGATGTTCGAGCCAGCGCTGCATCCGGTGCATCGAACGGCGTTCCTGACCGGCGTCCTCGCCTATGCATCGTCGCCGCTGTGGCTGGCCTTCCTGCTCCTCTCGACGGTGCTGTTCGCCATGCACGCGGGAGTCGACCCGGCGTATTTCGTCGAGCCCAACCAGTTGTTCCCGATCTGGCCGACAGCCAACCTCAAGTTGATGCTGACCTTGTTCGGCCTGACCGGCGTGCTTTTGCTGGCGCCCAAGGTCTTGTCGCTTCTCGCGATCGTGGTGCGCGGCGAGGCGCGGCGATTCGGTGGCGTCGGGCGACTGCTGGCGAGCGCGCTGATCGAGTTCACGCATTCGCTGTTGCTGGCGCCAGTGCGAATGCTCTTTCATACGCAATTCGTCCTCGCAGCGCTGACCGGTTGGCGGCTGACCTGGCAGTCGCCGCCGCGCGACGACGCAGCGACTGGCTGGGGCGAGGCGCTACGGCGCCACGGTGCCCACACCTTGCTGGCAGTGCTCTGGGTCGTCGCGATCATCGTCAGCAGCAACAGCTTCGCCTGGTGGCTCTCGCCGATCCTGCTCGGCCTGCTCGCGGCGATTCCCCTCTCGGTCTGGGGCAGCCGTGTCGCTGCCGGGCGTGCCTTGCGTCGGCGCGGCATGTTGCTGACGCCGGAAGAAGTGCGTCAGCCGCATGTGCTTTCGCAAGCGTCGTGCGAGGCCGACCGCGTCGCCGCGCAGCTTGGCTCGTTCAAGGCGGCGGTCGGCGATGCCCGCCAGCACGACCGCGTCGCCGCTGCATTGCCCGAACGTGCGGCGCCTTCTTTCGCCAAGGCAGTAGCGGAATCGGCGCTTGTCGAGCGCGCGTTGCGCGGCGGTCCGGACCTGCTGTCGCGTGACGATCGCCTGCGCCTTTTGACGAGTCGGACGGCGCTGACACGATTGCGCAGCGAAGTCGCCGCGCATAGCGCCCATCCTGGCTGGTGGCTCGCGCCGGAGGCAACCCCGGTCGGGTTGTCTGCCGGTCGCCATGAACCCGGGAGCGTGCTCGCCGAGAGTCTTTGACCGGTCGGTCGGGATTCGGTAAGGTCGGGCGTGACCGACGACATCGCCGCGCTTCGCCGCATCCTGAGCTCGGCTCGGACGATCGCTGTCGTGGGCCTGTCCGCAGAGTGGCATCGACCGAGTTATTTCGCCGCCAAGTACATGCAGGAGCACGGCTACCGGATCATTCCGGTGAACCCGCGCTATGCCGAGATCCTGGGCGAACGCTGCCATGCCAGCCTGGAGACGATCGACCTGCCGGTCGACATCGTCGACGTCTTTCGCAAGACCGAGGACGTCCTGCCGATCGCGCGACAGGCGATCGAGATCGGCGCCAAGTGCCTGTGGCAGCAGATCGGCGTCAAGAATCTCGAGGCGGCGCGAATCGCCGCAGAAGCGGGCCTCGACGTCGTGATGGACCGCTGCGTCAAGATCGAGCATGCGCGGTTGTTCGGCGGCCTGAACTGGGCCGGCGTCAACACCGGTGTCATCTCGGCGCGCCGGGGCGGCTGAGGGAAACCCGACATGGCCGATCGCGCCTTCCAGCCCGAAACCCTGGCGATCCACGCCGGACAGATTCCCGATTCGGCGACCGGCGCGCGCGCCTTGCCGATCTACCAGACGACCAGCTTCGTCTTCGATAGCTGCGATCACGCCGCCAGCCTGTTCAACCTCCAGACCTTCGGCAACGTCTATTCGCGCTTGTCGAACCCGACCGTTGCGGCACTCGAGGAACGCGTGGCAGCGCTCGAAGGCGGCCGCGCCGCGCTGGCGTCGGCGAGCGGCATGGCGGCCGAGGCGATCGCGCTGCTGACCTTGCTGAACCCCGGCGACCATGTCGTTGCCGCAGGCGCGTTGTATGGCGGCTCGGTGAGCCTGCTTGCGGTCAACCTCGAGCGGCTCGGCATCGAGACGACATTCGTGGATGCGTCCTCGATCGACGCCTTCGCTGCCGCGATGCGGCCGAACACGCGCGCCGTCTTCGCCGAAAGCATCGGCAATCCCAGCCTGGCCGTGCTCGACATCGCCGCGGTTGCCGAGGTTGCACATGCGCACGGCGTGCCGCTGGTCATCGACAACACCGTGCCCTCGCCGTTTCTCTGCAACCCGATCCGCTTCGGCGCCGACATCGTCGTCCACTCGGCGACGAAATACCTCGGCGGCCACGGTACGACGCTGGCCGGCGTGATGGTCGAAAGCGGCCGCTTCCCGTGGGACAACGGCAAGTTCCCGGG
>JBDTNU010000221.1:0-6222 GCA_039933535.1 Caldimonas sp.
TCGAGCAGAACGCGGATGTGCTCGACGAAGACGCCCGTCGCCGCCTGCACAGCAACCCGCTGCGCATCCTCGACAGCAAGAATCCGGCGATGCAGGCGCTCGTCGAGTCGGCGCCCAGGCTCATGGACTTTCTGGGCGCGGATTCGCTCGCGCATTTCGACGCGGTGCGCTCGGTCCTCGACGCCGCGGGTCTCGAATACCGCGTCAATCCGCGCCTGGTGCGGGGCCTGGACTACTACAACCTGACCGTGTTCGAGTGGATGACCGACCATCTCGGCTCACAAGGCACCGTCTGCGGCGGCGGTCGCTACGACGGACTGTTCGAGCAACTCGGCGGCAAGGCGACGCCGGCGGTCGGCTGGGGCATGGGAATCGAACGCATGCTGTTGCTGCTCGAGGCGGTTGGCGTGGCCATGCCGCCACCGCCGGTCGATGCGTACGCGATCGTTCCAGGCGCCGGCTCGCTCGCCGTCGCGATGGCCACCTGCGAGGTCCTGCGCGAAGCCGGCGTTTCGGTCCAGATGCACGCCGCCGGCGCCGAATCCTGGGGCAGCATGAAGACACAGTTCAGAAGGGCCGACGCAAGCGGTGCGCGCTACGCGATCGTCTTCGGTGCCGATGAAATCGCGCGTGGCGAAGTCGCCCTCAAGCCCCTGCGCGACGCCGCTGTGGCGCAGCGCCTGGTGGCGCTGGCCGACATCGGGTCGTGGGCCGGGACCCTCACCGCATAATCCCCGGTTTGCCCGCAGATCCCACGCCATGGCCACCCAACTCGACCTCGAAGAACAGGAACAGCTCGACCAGCTCAAGGCGTTCTGGAACCAGTACGGCAACCTCATCACCGGTCTTATCGTCATCGTTGCCGGCGCCTATCTCGCATGGTTCGGCTGGAACTGGTATCAGCGCGACCAGGGCGCCAAGGCGGGCTCGATGTACGACGAATTCGAACGTGCCGTCCAGGCGAACGATGCGGATCGGGCGGGACGCATCTTTGCCGACATGAAAGAGCGCTTTGCGCGCACCGCATTCACCGGCCAGGCCGGGCTGCTTGCCGCCAAGCTGGCCGCCGACAAGGGTCAGGCCGAGGCGGCCCGCGCCGACCTCGTCTGGGTGGCCGAGAGCGGCTCGGAGAGCGAATACCGGTCGATCGCGCGGCTTCGCCTGGCCGGCTTGCTGCTCGACGAGAAGAAATACGACGAGGCATTGAAGCAGCTCGACGCTGTCGACGGTGCCGAGTTCGCAGCGCTCGCGGCCGATCGTCGCGGCGACATCCTCATGGCGCAAGGCAAGACCGATGATGCCAAGGCGGCCTACCAGAAGTCGTGGTCTGCGATGGACGCAAAGGTCGACTACCGCCGCGTCGTCGAGGCCAAGCTGAACGTGCTCGGTCTCGACCCGGCGGGCGCGGCAAGCGGCGCGGGGACCGGCAAATGAGGGCGGCCATCGGCCTCGTCCTGGCGTCGCTTCTTGGCGCCTGTTCGCTGCTCGGCCCGGACAAGCCGAAGCCGAAGGCGCTCGAGCCGATCACGGCGCCGATCACGGCGCGCCAGGTCTGGAACCAGAGCATCGGTGCGGTGCAGTTTCCGATGACGATCGCGGTGAACGGCGCAGTCGTCACGGTCGCTGCCAGCGACGGAACCGTGCTGGCGATCGAGGCCGAAAGCGGCAAGGCCCTCTGGCGCGCGAATGTCGGCGCCAAGCTCTCGGCTGGTGTCGGCAGCGATGGCACCGTCGCCGCAGTGGTGACGCGCGAGGGCGATCTGGTCGCGCTCGAAGCCGGCCAGGTCAAGTGGAAAAAGGCGCTCGGTGCACGCGTCGCCACTGCGCCGCTGGTTGCCGGCGGGCGCGTATTCGTTCTCGGCGTCGATCGCGCGGTGCAGGCCTTCGACGCGCAGGACGGTGCCAGGATCTGGCAGGTGCAGCGGCCCGGTGACCCGCTGACGCTGGCGCAGTCGGGCGTGATCGCCGCGTTCCACGACACGCTGGTCGTGGGACAGGGACCTCGCATGGCCGGCATGGATCCGGTCGCCTCGACCGTGCGCTGGGAGGTGTCCATCGGCTCACCCCGGGGCGCCAACGAAGTCGAGCGGCTTGCCGACCTGGTGGGTCCGCCGCTGCGCGCCGGAGACCTGTTGTGCGCGCGCTCGTTCCAGGCCGCGGTCGGATGCGTCGACGCCGACAAGGGCCGCATCGTGTGGACCAAGACGATCGGCGGCACCGATGCGATCGGTGGCGACTCCGAGTCGATGTTCGGTGCCGACGCATCGGATCGCCTGACCGCCTGGAAAACGGCGACCGGCGACGTCGCCTGGACTTCGGAGGCGCTGATGTTCCGCGGCCTAGGTGCGCCAGCCGTCGTCGGTTCGTCGGTCGTTTTCGGCGACGTCGACGGCACGGTGCACTGGCTGTCGCGCGGCAAGGGCGAAGCGCAGTTGCGCTCGACCACCGACGGCAGCGCGCTCGCCGTGCCGCCGGTGGTGGTAGGCGGCCTGCTGATCGTCGTCACGCGGTCGGGCGGAATGTTCGCGTTCCGGCCGTCCTGACCGGCCGGGGCGGGGCGTGACATGAAGCCTGTCATCGCCGTCGTCGGCCGGCCAAACGTCGGCAAGTCGACCCTCTTCAACCGGCTGACGAAAACCCGCGACGCCATCGTCGCCGACTTTTCCGGCCTGACGCGCGACCGTCACTATGGCGACGCGACGATCGGCGGGTGCGACTTCATCGTCGTCGATACCGGCGGCTTCGAGCCTGAGAACCCGACCGGCATCGTCCGGGAAATGGCCAAGCAGACGCGTCAGGCCGTCGCCGAGGCCGATGCCGTCATCTTCGTTACCGACGTCCGGGCCGGAGTATCCGGGCAGGACCACGACATCGCCAAATACCTGCGCAGCGCCAGCAAGAAGGTGCTGCTCGCCGTCAACAAGGCCGAGGGCATGGCGGACTCGCCGCTGCTCGCCGAGTTTCACGAACTCGGCCTCGGTGATCCGATCCCGATCTCGGCTGCTCACGGACAAGGCATCGGCAACCTCGCCGAAGCTGCGTTGCTGGCAGCGCTCGGCCCGGCGGCATTCGACGAGCCCGAGGTAGAGCCGGTCGACTCCGACGCTTCCTCCGTGGCCATCCGTCTGGCGGTGGCCGGTCGTCCCAACGTCGGCAAGTCGACGCTGATCAATTCCTGGCTTGGCGAAGAGAGGCTGGTTGCGTTCGACCAGCCGGGCACGACGCGCGACGCGATCGTCGTGCCCTTCGAGCGCGGCGGCACGCACTTCGACCTGATCGACACGGCCGGCCTGCGTAGAAAAGGCAAGGTGTTCGAGGCGGTCGAGAAGTTCTCGGTGGTCAAGACCCTGCAAGCGATCGCCGAAGCCAACGTCGTCCTGCTGCTGCTCGACGCCACCCAGGGCGTCACCGACCAGGACGCACACATCGCTGGATACATCCTGGAGAGCGGGCGCGCCGTCGTCGTCGCCGTCAACAAGTGGGACGCCGTCGACACCTACCAGAAAGAGCAGCTCGAGCGCTCGATCGTGCAGCGCCTGCCGTTCCTGAAGTTCGCGCCGGTGATGCAGATTTCGGCGATCAAGCGGCAGGGCTTCGGACCGGTCTGGAAGGCGATCGCCGATGCCCATGCCTCGGCCAACCGCAAGATGCCGACGCCGGTGCTGACCCGGCTCCTGCTCGAGGCGGTGCAACACCAGAGCCCGAAGCGCGCCGGCGCGTTCCGGCCGAAGCTGCGCTACGCGCACCAGGGCGGGATGAATCCGCCGATCGTCATCGTCCATGGCAACTCGCTGGAGCACGTCACCGACGTCTACAAGCGGTACCTCGAAGGCCGCATCCGCGCCCACTTCAAGCTCACCGGAACGCCGCTTCGCATCGAGATGCGCTCCTCGAAGAATCCGTTCGCGGAAAAGCGCTCGTGATGCATGGCCTTACGCGCGACCCACCGCGAAACGCTGTGTTAATGTCCTTCGCTCCAGAACACATCACGGAGTTTCAACGTGAGCAACAAAGGGCAGCTTTTACAAGACCCCTTCCTGAACCTGCTTCGCAAGGAGCATGTTCCGGTTTCGATCTACCTGGTCAACGGGATCAAGCTGCAGGGCCACATCGAGTCTTTCGATCAGTACGTCGTCCTGCTTCGCAATACCGTGACCCAGATGGTCTACAAGCACGCGATCTCTACCGTCGTGCCGGGCCGCGCGGTCAACTTCCAGACCGCGCCGGACGTCCCCGAGCAACCTTGACGGCGCGGCATTCCCGGCGCGGGCGGATCGGCTCTTGAGCGTCGCTCTCACGGCGGATGCCGGGCCGCGCGGTGCGCCCGCGCGGGCGATACTGGTCGGCGTCGACTTCGGTGCCAAAGGTGTTCACTTCGACGGCTCGCTCGATGAGCTGGCGCTGCTTGCCGAATCGGCGGGCGACATCGCGGTCGCTCGCGTCGTGGCCCGTCGCAAGGCACCCGACGCCGCCTTCTTCGTCGGCTCGGGCAAGGCCGACGAGCTGAAGGAGATGGTGCAACTGCATCAGGCAGAGGTCGTCGTCTTCGACCAGGCACTGTCGCCGGCGCAGCAGCGCAACCTCGAAAAGCACTTGGGCGTGGCCGTCGCCGACCGGACCATGCTGATCCTCGAGATCTTCGGCGAGCGGGCGCGCAGCCACGAAGGCAAGCTCCAGGTGGAGCTGGCGCGCATGCAATACCTGTCGACGCGGCTGGTGCGGCGCTGGAGCCACCTCGAACGCCAGCGTGGCGGCATCGGCAATCGCGGCGGCCCGGGCGAAGCGCAGATCGAGCTCGACCGGCGCATGATCGGCGAGCGCATCAAGGCGATCAAGAAGCAGCTCGACAAGGTCAAGCGGCAACGCAGCACGCAGCGGCGCGCACGCGAGCGGAACCAGACCTTTCGCGTCTCGCTGGTCGGCTACACGAACGCGGGCAAGTCGACGCTCTTCAATGCCCTGGTCAATGGCGACGCTTATGCGGCCGATCAGCTGTTCGCCACGCTCGACACCACGACGCGCCAGCTTCATCTGCCCGACATCGAGCGCGACGTCGCGCTCTCCGACACCGTCGGCTTCATCCGCGACCTGCCGCACACCTTGATCGACGCGTTCCAGGCCACCTTGCAGGAGGCGGCCGATGCCGACCTGCTGCTGCACGTCGTCGACGCGGCGAGCCCGGAGCTCGCCGAGCAGATGAAGGAAGTCGAGCGCGTACTCGGCGAGATCGGCGCCGGCGACGTGAACCAGATCGTCGTGTTCAACAAGATCGACCGTCTCGACGAGACCGAGCAGCCACGTTCCCTGACCGACAGCATCGAGCTTGCGGGCGGCCGTCGTGTCCAGCGCATCTTCGTCAGCGCGGTCAGCGGTGAAGGCCTCGAAGCCTTGCGCCAGTGCATCGCGGAGATGGCGGTTCGCGCTCCGGACGATGCCCAGGGCTTGAATCGCGACGTCCAGGCCTCAGTTGACGGCGTTGCAGCCGAATCGGAGCCGGTCGGCGAGGGCGACGGCCAGGACCTTCACGACGGCACCTATCATTCGCTCGCCTGAAACTCCGGCCGCGTGGCGACTGCTCCAGATTCATTCTTCTATGACCTTTCCTTCTTCTTCCGCCGCTGCATCCGCGCCCTCGCAGCCCTGGGCCTCGCTGGCCGCGGCCACCTGGGCCTTGCTGTCGGCCACGCGCGCACGCCTGTTCGACCGCTTGCGGGGCGATCGGATGATGGACCCGCTCATGGCGCAGAACGGCGGCGGCGGTCGCGACGGCCCGCCCGATCTCGACGAGCTGTGGCGCGATTTCAATCGAAAGCTGAGCGGTCTGTTCGGCGGCAAGGGCGGCGGTCCGCGCCGCGGCAACAACGGTGGCGGCGATCCGAACGATGGCCCCAATTTCCAGCCCAACATGCGCAGTGCCGGCGTCGGTGCGGCCTTGATTGGCGGCGTCGTCGTCCTGATCTGGCTGGGCAGCGGGGTCTTCATCGTCCAGGAAGGGCAGCAGGCCGTCGTCACCTCGTTCGGCCGCTACAGCCACACCGTCGACGCCGGCTTCCAGTGGCGTCTTCCGTATCCGTTCCAGGCGCACGAGACGGTAAGCGTGACCCAGCTCCGTTCGAAGGAAGTCGGGCGCAACGCGGTGTCGCAGGCGACCGGCCTGAAGGACTCCTCGATGCTGACGCAGGACGAGAACATCGTCGACATCCGCTTCACCGTGCAATACCG
>JBDTNU010000222.1:0-6214 GCA_039933535.1 Caldimonas sp.
ACATCAGCGAATACCTCGTGCAGCCCGGCTGCTTCGTCTGGGTGGCGCTGAAGGACGCGACGCCGGAAGAGCTCTCGAAGATGCAGGAAGAGTTCGGCCTGCACGACCTGGCGATCGAGGACGCGCGGCACGGCCACCAGCGGCCGAAGATCGAGGAGTACGACGACACGTTGTTCGCCGTGCTGCAGACGGTGGAGCTGGGCCCGACCGACGAGCTCGTGATCGGCGAGGTCGACATCTTCGTCGGCAAGAACTTCGTGCTCTCGGTCCGCAATCGCACGCAGCAGGGATTTCTCGGCGTGCGCGCCCGCGCCGAGCGCGAGCCGCACCTGCTCAAGCACGGCCCGGCCTTCGTGTTCTATGCGCTGATGGACTCGGTGGTCGACCGCTACTTTCCGATCATCGACTCGCTCGAGACCGATGTGGAGACGATCGAGGAGCAGATCTTCAAGCCGCACCTCGGGCGCCAGAACATCGAGGGGCTCTACGCGCTGAAGCGCAGGATCGGCGCGTTCAAGCACGCCGTCGCGCCCCTGCAGGAGGCGGTGGCCAAGCTGATCTCCGGCCGCGTGCCGCAGGTGTGCAGCAACAACCGCGAATACTTCCGCGACGTCTACGACCACCTGGCGCGCATGAACGCCTCGCTCGATTCCCTGCGCGACACGATCGGCATCGCGATGCAGGTCAACCTTTCGATGGTGACGATCGAGGAGACCGAGATCACCAAGCGCCTCGCGGCCTGGGCCGGAATCTTTGCCGTCGCGACAGCGTTCGCCGGCATCTGGGGGATGAACTTCCAGAACATGCCCGAGCTCAAGCTGCCCTGGGGCTACCCGGCGGCGCTCGGCATCATCGCCGTGGCATGCACCGTCGTGTGGTGGCTGTTCCGCCGCGCCAAATGGCTTTGACGGCGCCCCCACGCTCTCTCCGTTCGCTGCCCCCCGAGGGGGCGGCAACGCCCTTGGGGCGGCCCGGCGGGCGTTGCATTCGTCCCTGATGGACGCCGCGCGCCCCGACCCCGACGCGCTGATCGAGCGCATTCGCGGCGACGAGGCCAGGGCCTTGCGCGGCAAGCTGCGCATCTATTTCGGTTCGTCGGCGGGCGTCGGCAAGACCTACTCGATGCTGGTCGCGGCGCGCGCCGCGAGGCAGGCCGGCATCGACGTCGTCGTCGGCGTGGTCGAGACGCATGGCCGCGCCGAGACGATCGCGCAACTGCAGGGCCTCGACGTGTTGCCGCGCAAGACACTTGCCGGCGACGGCAAGGCCGCGCTGGCCGAGTTCGATCTCGATGCCGCGCTGGCGCGCCGGCCCGGCCTCATCCTCGTCGACGAGCTTGCCCATTCCAACGTCGCCGGCTCGCGCCACCCGAAGCGCTGGCAGGACGTGGAAGAGCTGGTCGCCGCCGGCATCGACGTCTGGACCACGCTCAACGTGCAGCATCTCGAGAGCCTGAACGACGTAGTCGGCGGCATCACCGGCATTCGCGTCCACGAGACCCTGCCCGACACCTTTTTCGACCGCGCCGACGAGGTCGTGCTCGTCGACACGCCGGCCGACGAGTTGATCGCGCGGCTCAAGGCCGGCAAGGTCTACGGCGAGGCGCAGGCCGAACGCGCCGCGGCCAACTTCTTCCGCAAGGGCAACCTGATGGCGCTGCGTGAGCTCGCGCTGCGCCGCACCGCCGACCGCGTGGAAGACGACGTCCAGGCCTATCGCGTCGAGCGCGCGATCGGCCGCGTGTGGAAGACCGAGAGCGCCGTGCTCTGCTGCGTCGGTCCGAGCGATGGCGGCGAGCACATCGTGCGAAGCGCTGCCCTGCTGGCGCAGCAGCTCGCCGTCTCGTGGCACGCCGTCTACGTCGAGACGCCTGCACTGCAGCGCCTGCCCAACGAGAAACGCGAGCGGATCCTGCGCGCCGTCAAGCTGGCCGAGGATCTGGGCGCGATCACGGCGGTGCTGCCGAGCGCAAGCGTCGCAGCCGCGGTGGTCGAGCACGCGCGCCAGCACAACCTCTCGAAGATCGTCATGGGCCACAACCAGGCGAGCTTCTGGCGGCCCGCCGGCACGCTGGCGCAGCAGCTCGGCCGCCTGGCCCCGGATGTCGATCTGATCGAGGTAGGTGCACCGGCGCGCGCGCCACGTGCGACGGCGGCGCCGGCCGGCGTCGGGGCATCGACCAGCGCAGCTTTCCAGCCGTCGGGCTACGTCGTCGCGCTCGTCGCCTGCGCACTGCTCACGGCCATTGCGCTGCCGCTCGAAGCCGTGCTCGACCTGCCCAACATCGTCATGTTGTTCCTGCTCGCCGTGCTCGGCGTCGCCATGCGCTACGGGCGCGGCCCGGCCGCGCTCGCGTCGCTGCTCAACGTCGCCGCCTTCGACTATTTCTTCGTGCCACCCCGGCTCTCGTTCGCCGTCGCCGACATCCAGTACGTGCTGACCTTCGGCGTGATGCTCGCGGTCGGCCTGATCGTCGGCCAGCTCACCGCGGGGCTGCGCTACCAGGCGCGGATCGCGATCCATCGCGAGCGCCGCTCGCATTCGCTGTTCGAGGTGGCGCGCGACCTTTCCAGCGTGCTGGCGACCGAACAGGTCGTGGAGGCGGCCGAAGAAGCGGTGGCGCGCGAATTTCACGCGAAGGCCCACATCTTCGTGCTCGACTCGAACGACCGCCTGAACTCGGTCGCGCCGCCGCACGAGGGCCCCGGCCTCGACGCCGGCACGGCGCGCTGGGCATTCGATCATTCCCAGGCGGCCGGTCTCGGCACCGACACCTTGCCTGGCAGTGCCTGGCTCTACCTGCCGCTGAAGGCGCCGATGCGGACCCGCGGCGTCCTTGCGCTCAGGCCCGAAGAGCCGCGCCTGCTGCTCGTTCCGGAGCAGCGCCGCCAGCTCGAGACCTTTGCCGCCCTGGCGGCGATCGCGCTCGAGCGCGTTCACTATGTCGACGTGGCGCAGGGCGCGACGGTGCAGATCGAATCCGAGCGCCTGCGCAACTCGCTGCTGGCCGCGCTCTCGCACGACCTGCGCACGCCGCTCGCCGGCCTGGTCGGCCTGGCCGAGAGCCTGCGCCTGACCCGGCCCGCGCTCAGCGCGGAACAGGCAGAAATCGCGCTCGCGCTCCAGGCCGAGGCGATGCGCATGAGCACGCAGGTCAACAACCTGCTCGACATGGCGCGGATCGAGAGCGGCGAAGTGCGCTTGCGCCGCGAGTGGCATTCGATCGAAGAGATCGTCGGCAGCGCCGTGCGCGCGACGGCGCGGGTGCTCGCGCCGCGCACGATTTCGACCGCGCTCGCCGCCGAGCTGCCGCTGGTCGAGTGCGATGCGGTGCTGATCGAGCGCGTCTTCATCAACCTGCTCGAGAACGCCGCCAAGTACACGCCGCCTTCGGCCCACGTACGCATTTCGGCGCATGCGGAAGAAGCCACGATGCGCATCACCGTCGCCGACGACGGCCCCGGCATCCGCGCCGGGCAGGAAGAGGCGGTCTTCCAGAAGTTCACGCGCGGCGCGCGCGAGTCCGCGGTCGCCGGGGTCGGACTCGGCCTCGCCATCTGCAAGGCGATCGTCGAAGCGCACGGCGGCACGATCTCCGCCGCGAACCTCGCCGGCGGCGGCGCCGCCTTCGACTTCAGCCTGCCGCTCGGCACGCCGCCCGCGCTCGACGCCGGCGCCGACGTGCCCAGCCGCGCTGCCTTCGAAGCCGCGCCCGCGACTGCCGCGTGATGGCCGAGCCCGTGCCGGTCGTTCTGCTGGTCGAGGACGACCGCCACATCCGGCGCTTCATCCGCACCTCGCTCGAGGCCGAAGGCTGGCGCGTGTTCGAGACCGAAACGATGAAGCACGGTCTGGTCGACGCGGCGACGCGCCGGCCCGACCTCGTCATCGCCGACCTCGGTCTTCCGGACGGCGACGGTACCGATCTGATCCGCGAGCTGCGCACCTGGTCGCAGGTGCCGGTGATCGTGCTCTCGGCGCGATCCGACGAGGAAGACAAGGTGCGCGCCCTCGACGCCGGCGCCGACGACTACATCGAAAAGCCGTTCGGCGTGTCGGAGCTGCTCGCCCGCGTGCGCGCCAACATGCGCCGCCACCGGAGCGCGCGCGGCGGCGATGCCGCTTCGACGGTGGCGCTCGGCGACGTCGAGATCGACCGCGCGGCACGCATCGTTCGCAAGGCCGGCGTCGAAGTGCACCTCACGCCGATCGAGTACCGCCTGTTCGGCGTGCTCGTCGCCAACGCCGGGCGCGTGCTCACGCACCGGCACCTTCTGCGCGAGGTGTGGGGACCCTCGCACGTCGAGCACAACCACTACCTTCGCGTCTTCATGGGCAGCCTGCGCCACAAGCTCGAAGACGATCCTGCGCAGCCGAAGATGCTGGTTACCGAGACGGGAGTCGGCTATCGGCTGATCGCGAACTGAATTCGCGAATGGGCGCCGGCTTCAGACCTTGGTCGACTCCAGGTACTTGATCGCCGTCTTCATCGCTTCCTTGACCGCGGTGACCGCGACCTGATCGACGTCGCCGGGGCTGATCTTCTCGTCGGCGGATCCGATCGCAAATCCGCCGTAGCCGGTGGGAAACGACTTCATCGATTTGCCGGGCCAGGTCGAGATCGACATGGAGACATTGGCGCCGAACTTCTTGCCCGCCTTGTCGGGGCCGAGCGAGACCAGGCTGCTGTCGAGCGTCCAGCCCTTCGCGCCCTTTTCCTTCGGCTCGTCGACGGTCAGCTTGCTCGACCCCTTCACCGCCTGTTCGGCGGTCTTCGTCATGAGTGCCTGCACCCTCGACTTGTGCTTGCTGTCGAAGATGTCCTTGATGTCGAAGTTCTTGACCTGGACATAGATCTTCGCGTCGGCCATCGTGCTTCTCCGTTCGTGGATGAAGACGCACGCTAGCGCATTCGGAAGCGGCGGCAAACCCCCGCAGGTGCGGCAACGGAACCTTACAGATGGCTCGGTCGCGCGGTCGGCGTGTCGCCGCCGGCATGCGTTGTCATAGCATCGCGACGCCGATCGCCCCCAGGAGCTTTCATGAACCTGCGCCGCCTGCTCTCAGTCGTCGTCCTTGCCGTGGTCTGGCCGCTGGCTGCCGAGGCCGCGGTCTCGATCTCCGTCAACATCGCGCCGCCGCCGCTGCCGGTCTACGTGCAGCCGCCCATTCCCGGCGACGGTTATCTCTGGACGCCGGGCTATTGGCGCTGGGACCCGATCTCGGCCGACTACTTCTGGGTGCCGGGCACCTGGGTTGCGCCGCCCGCGGTCGGCCTGCTCTGGACTCCGGGCTGGTGGGGCTGGGGCGGCGGTGGCTACCTCTGGCACGGCGGCTACTGGGGCTCGCGCGTGGGCTTCTACGGCGGCGTCAACTATGGCTACGGCTACATCGGCAGCGGCTACCACGGCGGCTACTGGCGCGGCGGCGTATTCAACTACAACCGCAGCGTCAACAACCTGGACCCGCGCTTCGCCCGCAACGTCTACAACGCGCCCGTCGTCGACAACCGCGCGCGGGTCAGCTTCAACGGCGGTCAAGGCGGACTGATGGCGCGCCCCGATCGCGACGAGCGCCTGGCCAACGCCGAGCATCACTTCGCGCCGACGTCCCTGCAACAGCAGCACGAGCGCGTGGCGATGAGCACGCCGGGGCAGCGCGCATCGTTCAATCATGGCGCACCGACGCTCGCGGCGATGCCGCGACCGGGCGGAGCGCACGACCCCGGCGTGACGCACGCGCCCGAAGCGATGCGCGGCCGGCCGGGTCAGGAACGACCGCCCCATGGCGTGCCGCCGCCGCGGCGCGAGCTCGCTCGCGGCGAGGTTGCACCGGCGCAGTCCCAGCATGATCGGCGCGGCGACCGGCCCGAGGTCACCGGGCGCCCCGGGCCCGGTCCGGCGCAGCAGCAGATGCAGCCACGCGGCCAACCGCAAGCGCATTCGCAACCGCAACCGCAAGCGCATGCGCATGCGCAACCGCAGGCGCAGCAAATGCAGCCGCACGTGCAGCAGCAGCCGCAGCAGCAAGGGCAACCGCATGGGCAGGCACAACCGCAACAGCATGCCCAGCCGCAGCAAGGCAACGAGCATCGCGGCGGCCCCAGGGGCGGCGAGCGCGAACGCTGAACCTTCGCGGGCCGGCCCTTGTGCGGGCCGCGTCTAGAACAGGCGTGCCGCCAGCCAGGTGAAGCCGGTGAACGCCGACCAGACCG
>JBDTNU010000223.1:0-6190 GCA_039933535.1 Caldimonas sp.
GTGAGCAGGCCCTTGGCGACGTAGCTGCGCAGCGAATCCTGCTGCGGCAGGTAGAGGCGCTTGCCCGCGAGCTTGTCGAGCGTGTCGATGTTGTTCCTGGCGACCAGCGCGTAGACCTGCTCCTGGCCGCTGGTCGCGAGCAACTGGTAGGCATGCAGGATGGCCGACGCGGTGACGTGCGCGGGCGCGATGATGATTTCGTTCTCGACGGTGCGGCTGGCCCGCATCACCTCGGCCATGCTGGAGGTCTGCGTGATCGTCGTCCGCACGCCGGTGGTCCGGGTCAGCGATTGCGAGGGGGCGAGCGAGGCGCTCAGCAGCACGTCGCCCGTGGAGTCCGCGGGGTCGATGCCCAGCAGCACGCGAACTTCCGAGGCGGCACCGGCATGAGCCGCAGCCAAGCCGAGAAAGGCGACGCCGACGAGCAAGCGCAAGCCCGAAATGATGGAAGATGAGGACCTTGGCTTCATGCGGCGACTCCCGAAAACCGCCGGAGCTTAAGGCCCACCCTGGGTATTGCGCGCAAAATCACGCGGGCCAAGCGGAAACTACTTCACGCCTATCGCCGCCGCGCCACATTGGTATCGTCCCGCAACCGGAGAAAGAATCAATCATGGGCCTCCCATCGCATTCGTCCAGTCGCCGTCGTCTCATCGCGGCGGGCATCGGCGCCGCCGCGACCGCGGGCTTCGGCCGCACAGCGCTCGCGCAAGGCGCGAGCTTCGAACATACCTTCGCGAACGGCGAGCGAAACATGCTGGCCTATCCGGGCAAGCGGCCATTGATCGTGCTCACGTCGCGGCCGCCGCAACTCGAAACGCCGTTCGAGGTGTTCAACGACGGCGTCATCACGCCCAACGACGCCTTCTTCGTGCGTTATCACAACGCCGGCATTCCGACTTCGATCGATCCGGACACCTACGCGATCAAGATCGGCGGCAATGCCGCGGGCAAGGCCTTCACTCTCAGCCTGGCCGACCTGAAGACGAAATTCAAGCCGGTCGAGATCGTCGCCGTCAATCAGTGCTCGGGCAACAGCCGCGCCCGCTTCAGTCCGCGCGTCACCGGCGGCCAGCTCGGCGACGGCGCGATGGGCAACGCGCGCTGGCTCGGCGTGCGGCTGAAGGATGTGCTGGCCATGGCGGAGGTCAGGAATTCCGCGAAGCAGGTGACCTTCGACGGACTCGACAACGCGCTCTTCGGCGGCGGCGACTTCGTCAAGGCGCTCGATCTCGATCAGGCCATGAACCCGGACGTGCTGATCGCCTGGCAGATGAACGGCGCCGACATCCCGATGCTCAACGGCTATCCCGTCAAGCTCATCGTGCCGGGCTACTACGGCACGTACTGGGTCAAGCACCTGTCGCAGATCGACGTGATCGACAACGTCTTCGACGGTTTCTGGATGCGCCCGGCCTATCGCATTCCCGACAACGACTGCGCCTGCGTCGCGCCGGGCACCGCGCCCGCCTCGACCCGGCCGATCGGTCGCTTCACGGTGCGCTCGTTCATCACCTCGGTGAAGCAGGGCCAGCGCATTCCGGTGGGCAGCGCGACCGTCATTCGCGGCATCGCGTTCGACGGCGGCGAAGGAATCCGCGAGGTCGGCGTCTCGACCGACGGCGGCGCGACCTGGCGCAGCGCCTTTCTCGGCGAGGACCTCGGGCGCTATTCGTTTCGCGAGTTCACGTTCGCCTTCGTCCCCGAAAAGGCCGGCGCCTACGACCTGCGCGCCTGTGCCTGGAATCGGGCCGGCGTCGGCCAGCCGAGCACTGCCGTCTGGCAGCCCGCCGGCTACATGCGCAACGTGGTCGAGTCAGTCAACGTGACGGCAGCCTGATCGAGGAGATGAAGAACATGGACAGGAAATTCCTCTTCGCCTCGGCCGCCATCACGCTGGCGTTCAGCGCCGGGTTCGCGACGGCCACGCCGCACACCATCACGCTGCCGCCCGACGGTGCCCAGCTCCGGCCTAGCCCCTTGCCGGGCTTCGCCAAGGCGCAAGCCAACTGCATGACTTGCCACTCGGCCGAATACTTCCTCTATCAGCCGCCCAATGCCGGCCGCCCCTACTGGGACGCGATGGCCAAGCGCATGAAGGCCGTGTTCAAGGCGCCGGTCGACGATGCCGACATCCCGGTCATCGTCGACTATCTCGCAGCGACCTACGGCAACAAGACGCCGTAGTTCGGCATCAGCCGAGCTTCACGGGCACGAAGATCTTCTCGCCGTCGCGTTGCACGAGCAGCGCGACGCTCTTCGGCTTGCCCGATAGCACGCTCTTCAGCTGATCGATCGACTCCACCGACTTGCCGTTGATGGCAAGCAGCACGTCTCCGGCTTCGATCCCGGCACGGGCCGCCGCGCCTTCCACGCCCTCGACGACGAGGCCGGCGTCGAGCTTGGATTCGCGCTTCTCGTCGCGCGTCAACGGCCGCAACGAGAGCCCGAGCTGGCCGTGCTCGCCCGTGGCGCCGGCGTCGGCAACCTTCTTCTCGCCGTCGTCTGCGCCGCCGAGCTTGGCTTCGATCGTGCGCTCGGAATGATCGCGCCAGACCTTGAGCTTGACATGCTCGCCCGGCGCCGAGAGGCCGATCAGGCTCGACAAGTTGCCCGATCGCAGCACCGGCTCGCCGTTGACCTCGGTGATCACGTCGCCCGACTTCAGGCCTGCATCTGCGGCGGCACTGCCGGGCGCGACATTCGAGACCAGCGCGCCGTCGACATGCTTGATGCCGAACGAATCGGCCAGCGACTGGGTCAGGTCCTGCACCGTCACGCCGAGCCGACCGTGCGTGGCCTTGCCGGTGGCGACGATCTGCGTCTTCACCTTCAGGGCCACGTCGATCGGGATCGCGAACGAAAGGCCCTGGAAGCCACCGCTGCGCGAGTAGATCTGTGCGTTGATGCCGACCACTGAACCGGTGCCGTCGAACAGTGGACCGCCGGAGTTGCCGGGATTTACGGCAGCGTCGGTCTGGATGAAAGGCACGACGGCGTCGCCGGGCAAGGAACGGCCCTTGGCGCTGACGATGCCTTGCGTGGCTGTCTGCTCGAGCCCGAACGGTGCACCGATGGCCAGCACCGGGTCGCCGACCTCGAGGCCCTTCGGATCGCCGAGACGAACCACCGGCAGGTCGTGCGCATCGATGCGCAGCACGGCGATGTCGGTGGTCGTGTCGATGCCCAGCACCTTGGCGCTGAACTCGCGGCGGTCGCTGAGCTTGACCGTCACGTCCTTGGCTTCGCGCACGACGTGGGCGTTGGTGAGGATCAGGCCGTCGGAACTGATGATGAAGCCCGAGCCGAGGCCCTTGAAAGGCTGCGAAGGGTTCTGCCGGCCGCCGCGCTGCGAGAAGCCGGGCATGCCGCGGAAGAACTTGAAGAACGGATCGCCTTCCATGCCTTCGGGCAGTCCCTGCTCGTCGGCCGTCATCTTGTGCGTGCCTTCGACCGTGATGCCGACGACAGCCGGCGCCGACTGCTTGACGATGGCGCGGTAGTTCGGCACCTGCCCTGCCGAGATCATCGGCACCGGCGGAACGACGCGCTCGGGCGCGGTCGGGGCTTGCGGCGTCGCGGCCGCGACCTGCGAGTCGCCCTTGAACCAGTGCGGAAGGTCGATGGCGCCGGCAGTGCCGACAACGGCCAGGCCAGCACCGACGAGGGCCGCGCTCAGGGGTTTCAGATTCATGACGTCTCCAGCTGCGAAGTAGAGCCCGCGGAAGATTCCGCATGCCGCTGAAGATAGGGCGGGCCGGTTAGACCACCATTAGGGTTCGATTAAGCCGGCGTTAAGGGCGCCGCCACCGGCCGCCCGGCCGCGAAGCTGACAACGACCCGAAGGCCGCCCTGCGGCGAGCGATCGAGCGCGACATCGGCGCCGTGCGACACGGCCACGCTCTTGACGATGGCCAGTCCGAGGCCCGAGCCCGATTCGCCGGCCTCGGCACGGCGATAGAAGCGGTCGAAGACGCGTTGCCGCTCGGCCTCCGGGATGCCGGGGCCGGCATCGTCGATGGTCAGCGTCGTGCCGGTGCTCACGGCGGCGACCGATACATGGACCTGCGAGCCTCGCGGCGAATAGCGCACCGCGTTGTCGGCGAGGTTGCGCACGAGCAGGCCGAGCGAGACCGCATCGCCTTCGACGAACGCCGGCGCCTCGGCGACCAGCTCGAACTCGATGCCGCGCGACGCCGCGAAGGCGACCGTCTCGGCCACCACCCGACGCGCGAGCTCGGCCAGATCGACACGCTCCATCACCGCGGACGCGGCACCCGGTTCGCTGCGCGCCAGCGCGAGCAGTTGCTCGACCAGCCGGGTCGCGCGATCGATGCCTTCGGCGATCGCGGCGCGGGCCGCGTCGCGATCGGCGTCGTCGCCGGCGCGGCGCAGCAGCTCGAGCTGCAGCTTCAGCGCCGTCAGCGGCGAGCGCAACTCGTGCGCCGCGTCGGCGACGAACGCACGCTGGGTGTCGAGCGAGAGGCGCAGTCGTTCAAGCAAGGCGTTGAGCGCGCGGGCGAGCGGCGACACCTCGTCGGGCAGGCCGGTGACGGCAAGCGGCGCAAGCGACTGCGCGTCACGCGAGCGAACCTCTGCCGCCAGGCGGTCGAGCGGCGCGAGGTTGCGCGCCGCCAGCCACCAGATGACGAAGGCCGCGAACGGCGCCATCAGCAGCAGCGGCAAGACACTGCGCCAGGCGGCACGGGCCGCAAGCCGCTCGCGGATCTCGACCGGCTGCGCGATCTGGATCACGCGCTCGCGCGTGGCGACGCTGTAGGTGCGCCAGGCATGGCCCTCGACGTTGAGCGTGGCCAGGCCGAGCAGGGCCCGCGCCGGCAGCGACGAGTGCGCACGCGAGGCGTAGATGCTGCGGCCGTCGACCGTCCAGATCTGAACCACGAAGTCGAGCTGGGCGTCGGCGAAGTTGTCGGCCTGCGCGGCCGCGATCTCGCCCTGGTCGCGCAGCGAGAGCGCCATCTGCTGCAGCTGGTAGTCGAAGATCGCCTCGGTCTCGCCGAGCACGTTGCGATAGGTCACCGCGCCCATCGATATCGCCGCCAGGGCAAGCAGGGCCAGCAGCGAGACCAGCAGACGAACGCGGATCGAGGTCATCGCGGCGCGTCGATGAAATAGCCGACGCCACGCACGTTGCGGATGAAGTCGGCGCCCAGCTTCCTGCGCAGCTGATGGATGTAGACCGAGACCGCGTTGCTCTCGATCTCCTCTCCCCAGCCGTAGAGCCGGTCCTCGAGCTGCGATCGGGACAGCACCGCGCCCGGCTTGGCCATCAGCGTCTCGAGCACGGCGAATTCGCGTGCCGAAAGCGACACCGCGACGCCGTCCTTCATGACCCGGCGGTTCGCCGGATCGAGCGTCACGCCACCGGCCGACAGCAGCGGCTCGGCGCGGCCGGCGTGGCGACGCACGACGGCGCGGATGCGCGCATTCAGCTCGTCGAGCTCGAACGGCTTGACGAGGTAGTCGTCGGCACCCGCGTCGAGCCCGGCGACGCGATCGCCACGCGCGTCGCGGGCGGTGAGCACGATCACCGGCGTCGCGTCGTGACGGGCCCGCGCGGCACGCAGCACGGCCAGGCCATCGACCAGCCCGGCGCCCGGGCCCGGCGGCAGGCCGAGGTCGAGCAGGACGAGGTCGAAGCGCTCGCTCGCCAGCGTGCCGTCGGCGGCGGCGGCGTCGCGCACCCAGTCGACCGCGTAGCCCTCGAGACGGAGCGCGCGCTGCAGGCTCTCGCCGATCATTCGGTCGTCTTCGACGAGAAGGAGTCGCATGGCGCGGCGAGCATAGCCCGCGCCGCCGAGGCGGGTGAGAATGAGCCCATGTCACGACCGCGCGTTCTCGTCATCGGCTGCGGCTTCGGCGGCATCGAAGCGGTGCGCGCGCTCTCGAAGGCGGAGGTCGAGATCACGCTCGTCGACCGCACCAACCATCATCTGTTCCAGCCGCTGCTCTACCAGGTCGCCACCGCGGGACTGAGCGCGCCCGCGGTGAGCGCGCCGATCCGGCATGTGCTGCGGCCGGAGATGAAACGCGGCAACCTGACCATCCTGAAGGCCGAGGTGGAAGCGATCGACGTCGCGGCGCACATCGCGACGCTCGACGGCGGCGAGCGGATCGCCTGGGACCATCTCATCGTCGCCGCCGGCGCGACGCACAGCTACTTCGGCCA
>JBDTNU010000224.1:0-6184 GCA_039933535.1 Caldimonas sp.
ACCATGTATACGGTTTCGTTCTCGCGAAAGAAATTGAGCACCGAGACCACGCTCGTGTGCGATATCTGCGCGAGCGAGCGCCCTTCTTCGAAGAAGCTCTTCAGGCCCAGGCGATAGAGCGGCTGCTTCTCCGGTTTGACCCGGGGTGTGAGCTCGCCGGGCGAGCGCTCGGCCAGCGACGACGGCAGATATTCCTTGAGCGCGACGAGCTTGCGGTCGGCGTCTTCGCAGAGGTAGACAACGCCAAAACCACCCGCCGCCAGTTTCTTGATAACCTGATAGCCGCCCACCACCGTGCCGGAAGGCAAGGGTGCTGGTTTGGGCTTTGATATCGTCACGAAAGAGGGGGCAAAAGCGCGTGGCAGTTTACAGCATGACCGGATATGCCAATGCCTCCGCAGCCCCGGTTTCGGCGGCTCCGGCAGCATTGCACGAACGGCGCGGCGAGCCGCGTTCGGGCGCTATCGCAACGCCCCAGATCGGTGTAGAGCTGCGCTCGGTCAACGGCCGCTTTCTCGACATCGGACTGCGCCTGCCGGACGAATTCCGCTCGCTCGAGCCGGCTCTGCGCGAGCTCATCACCGCCCGCTTCAAGCGCGGCAAGATCGAGCTGCGGCTGACCGGCGCGGCCGAGGCCGAGGGCACGAGCTCGGAGCCCCTCCCCGAGCAACTTGCCCACCTCGGGCAGATCGAAAGCCGGGTGCGCGAGCTGTTGCCGAACGCGCGGCCTCTTTCGGTTCATGAAGCCATGCAGTGGTGCCGCGGCGCCGCGCGTGCCGAGGGCGCGGGCGAGGTCGTGCTCGACACCGCCAGGCGCTGCATCGACGACCTGGCGGCGGCACGGGCGCGCGAGGGCGAGCGGCTGGCGGCGATCCTGATCGAGCGCGTCGCCCACCTGCGCGCGCTGGCCGCGGCCGCCGAGCCGCTCGTGCCAGCGGCGGTCGCGCGGCAGCAGCAGCGCTTCATCGAGCGCTGGAACGACGCGCTCGAAAAGACCGGCGCCGCGCAATCGATCTCGCGCGAGGCGACCCAGGAGCGCGCCCTCAACGAAGCCGCTGCCTACGCGATCCGCATCGACGTGGCTGAAGAGCTGGCGCGTCTGCGCTCGCACCTCGACGAGATCGCCCGCCTGCTCGACAAGGGTGGCGAAGTCGGCAAGCGTCTCGAGTTCCTGATCCAGGAACTGCTGCGCGAGGCCAACACGCTCGGCTCCAAGTCGACCTCGATCGAGATGACCGCGATCTCGGTCGACATGAAGGTCGCGGTCGAACAGCTGCGCGAGCAGGTGCAGAACGTCGAATAGCCCCAGGTGGGAAATCCCCGCCGGCCACGGTTTGTGGATCGGTACAGTAGACCGATGCAGTCTGGACATCGAGCGTCGATCCGCGTTCTTGCTCCAACGAGACAAGCCATGATGGCTGGACTCGACGTCCGTTCACCTCGGCCCTTCGCGTCGCATTGACAACGATCCAGGATGTCGCCCGTCACGCCGCCGTATCGGTGAGCACGGTCTCGAACGTGCTCAACGGGCGCGCCGACCGGATGCGCCCGGAGACGCTTGCGCGGGTCGAAACGGCGATCGATGCGCTTCGCTTTTCGCCGAGCAAGCTCGCGCGCCAGCTCAAGACCGGGCAAACGCCGCTGCTCGGATTGCTCGTGCCATCGATGGCCAACCCGATGTATGGCTGCATCGCGCGCGAGATCGAGACGTTTGCGCGGGATCGGTTCGGCCATCGCCTGCTGCTCGGCAGCACCTATCGCGACCGCGAGAAGGAAAGCGCTTTCTTCGTGGACCTGCTGGCGCACGGCGTGCGGCGGGTGATCGTGATCGCTTCGCTCGCCGACGAGCGCCACTTCGAGTCGGCGGTCGAGCGCGGCATGGTCGTGGTCAGCTACGACCGCGGCGCCGCGCCTGGCCAGCGCTCGAAGGTCGGCCACGTCATGCCCGACAACTTCGAGGCGGCGCGACTGGCGACGCGCCACCTCATCGACCAGGGCCATCGACACCTGGCCTTCGCGACCGTCGCCGGCATGACGATGAGCCGCAGCGCCAAGATCGCCGGCTTTCATGCCGCCGCCGAAGCCGCCGGCCTGCGTGGCAACGCGGGCCTTCTCGACGGCGGCACGTTGAACGAGTACGGCGACTCGGTGATTGCCGAGGTCGGACGGGCGATGGCCTTGCAGATCGCCGGGCTGCGCCAGCCACCGACCGGCATCGTCGCCCTGAATGACCTGATGGCGCTCGGCCTGCTTGCCGGCCTGCGCGACGCCGGTGTGCGCGTGCCCCACGACATCTCGGTCGTCGGCATCGACGGACTGTTCCTGTCCGCCCTGTCGAACCCGATGCTGACGACGGTCGCGCTGCCGATCCGCGACATGGCCCGCGCGATGGTGGAGCGCGCGATCTGTCCACCGACGGACGCGACCGCGGCAGGGACGGACGAGGTCTTCGCGCCACTGCAGCTGATCGAGCGCGAATCGGTCGCCCCACCGCCAGCCACGCGACGCAAGGTGGCGGTCCCGACCAGCACAGGAAAGCGCAGGGCCGCGCCATGAGCAGCGTCTTCGTCACGCATCCGAAGGACAAGCTCGATCAGTATTTCGGCGCCAACGCGACCCGCGCGCTGCTGGCTATCGCCGAAGTGCGCTTCAACCCCGAGCCGCGCGAGCTGTCGACGCCGGAGCTGATCGCGGCGGCAAAGGGTTGCTCTGCCCTGATCGCGTATCGGCAGACGCCCGGTCCCGAGTCCTTGTTCCGCGAGCTGCCGGAACTGGTCGCCTTCGTGCGCTGCGCGGTCGACATCCGCACCGTCGACGTCGCCGCGGCCAGTGCGCACGGCGTGCTGGTGACGCAAGCCAGCGCGGGTTATGTGCCGGCAGTGTCGGAATGGATCGTCGCCGCGATGATCGACCTCGGGCGCGGCATCAGCCGCCATGCCGAGGCGGGGCACCGCGGCCTGCCGGTCGCGCCGGTGATGGGCCGTGAGCTGCGCGGCTCGACGGTGGGCGTGATCGGCTATGGGCAGATCGGCAGCTACCTCTGCGACCTCGCCCTGGCCTTCGGCATGCACGTGCTCGTGACGACACCGGGCTCCATCGCCGAGCGGCCCCGTCTGCGACAGGTACCGCTCGACGCGCTGCTGGCAGGGTCGGACTTCGTCGTCTGCCTGGCGCCGGCCAATGCCGAGACCGGGAACATGCTGAATGCACGAGCCTTCGCGGCCATGAAGCCCGGCGCGTTCTTCGTCAACGCGGCCCGCGGCGAGCTGGTCGACGACGTCGCCTTGCTCGGCGCGCTCGACTCCGGCCACCTCGCGGGCTGCGCGCTCGACGTGGGCCGCGCACCCGACCAGATGCCGACGCCCGTCCTGGCCCGACATCCGCTGGTGCTGGCCACGCCGCACATCGGCGGGCTCACGCTGCCCGCGATCGAGCACCAGGCGCTCGAATCAGTTGCACAGACGACGCTCCTGCTCGAGGGCGAGATTCCTCATGGCGCCGTCAACGCGGAACACGCCGACCGCCTGCACCGAAGGGCCCACGGATGAGCTCGATTGCGATCGCCTTCGACGGCGCCTGCGACTGCCACTTTCACGTCTACGAGGACGGCTACCCGCTCGCACCAACGGCGACCTTCAAGCCACCGCATGCGCCCGCCGAAGCCTATCGGCGCGTGCAGCGCGAGCTCGGCCTGACGCGTGCCGTGGTCGTCCAGCCGACTGGCTACGGCTTCGACAACCGCTGCACGCTCGACGGCATGGCGGTGCTGGGCGCGGGCACGCGCGCCATCGTCGTCGTGCCGCCCGACGAGCCCGAGGCCTCGCTGGCCGCGCTCGACCACGCCGGCGCACGCGGCGTTCGCTACATGATGCTGCCCGGCGGCGTGCTGCCCTGGTCGGGACTCGAAACGATGGCGGCACGGATCGCGCCGCTCGGCTGGCATATCGACTTGCAGCTCGACGGCCGCGAGCTGCCCGGACACGAAGCCTCGCTGCTCGCCTTGCCGTGCCGGCTGGCGATCGACCACGTCGGCCGCTTCCTCGGCCCGACCGATACAGCGAGCCCGGGCTTCCTGTCGCTCGCCCGACTGCTCGACGCCGGCCGGTGCTGGGTCAAGCTGTCGGCCCCCTACGAGAGCTCGCGCAGCGGACCGCCGGACTATGCCGACATCGCGCCGCTGGCGCGCCGCCTGGCCGAAGGCTGGCCCGAGCGTTGCCTGTGGGCCAGCAACTGGCCGCATCCGAACCGCGATCCGGCGCCCACCGAGCAGGCGATGCTCGACTGGACGCTGCAGTTCACCGCCGACGACGCGTCACGACGCCGCATGCTGGTCGACAACCCGGCCGAGCTCTACGGATTCTGAGCAGCGCGGCCGCCGTCCTCACTCGACGACGTAGAAGCTCATCAGCACCGTCGTCGGCAAGCGCTGACCGACACAGAGGAGCTGCCGCTCGTTGAGCCACGACCAGCGCGCGTCGCCCGTTTCCAGCGTCACCTGGCCGCGAAAGTAGACCTCGTCGGGCGACACCGACTCGCCACGCAGCAATCGCGCGGTGACCTCGGCACTGGCGACGCGCATCCCGTTGTTCTGCACGAACACACGTGCGCCGTCCTCGAGCTCGAGCATGTAGCGGGCCTCGAGGCGAGCCAGTGTCGCGCCGTGAATGAGCTGGAAGTCGGCGCCTCCCGGCAACACCCGGCCGAGCAGTCGCCCGCCGACGCTGCCGCCGAGGATGGCCACGAGCCGGCGATGGCCGAGCGGCGAGTGGCCGGCGTCGATCGGCACGCCGACGTCGACGGCGAGATTGCAAAGATGCGCCAGCGCTGGTGGCGGCAACGTGAAATCGGACATGGTCTGGTCCCCGAATGCGCGCGACCGCAGCGGTTCGCGTCGCGCCCAGTGTCGGCGACGATCCGCGGCACGTAAACTGGGCGCCAACCCGATCCCGTCCATGGACTACCCTGGCAACCTCTTCGCCGTCGCCGCGCCCAGTGGCACCGGCAAATCGAGCCTCGTCAAGGCCCTGCTCGAGCTCGACTCGCACCTCGTCGTCTCGGTTTCGCACACCACCCGAAAGCCGCGCGGCCAGGACCAGCAGGGCCGCGAATACCACTTCGTCGACGAACCGGTTTTCCGCAGGATGATCGACGAAGGCGAGTTCGTCGAGTGGGCCGAGGTCCACGGCAACCTCTACGGCACTTCGCGCGGCGCCATCGAGGAACGAATCACGCATGGCCACGACGTGCTGCTCGAGATCGACTGGCAGGGCGCGCTGCAGATCAAGCGGCTGTTCCCGAACGCCGTGCTCATCTTCATCCTGCCGCCGAGCTGGGACGAGCTGCTGCAGCGACTCGAGCGGCGCGGCGAAGACGATGCGGAGGTGATCGCCCGGCGCATGGCCAACGCACGCGTCGAGGTCTCGCAGGCCCGGCACTTCGACTTCGTTATAATCAACGCCTTGTTCGAGACGGCGCTGTTCGACCTGAAGGCGATCGTCCACTCGCAGCGGCTCAAGTACGCTGCACTCAAGCGGGCACGGCCTGCAATCTTCGCCGCGCTCGAGCTCAACTAGATCGATGCGCTCAGGCGCTCAAACCGGAATCCTCATGGCCCGCATCACCGTCGAAGACTGTCTCGTCAGGATTCCCAATCGTTTCCAGCTCGTGCTCGCCGCGACCTATCGCGCGCGCATGCTGAGCCAGGGTCACGCACCCAAGGTCGAAACCAAGAACAAGCCGGGCGTCACCGCGCTGCGCGAGATCGCCGCCGGCGAAGTCGGCATCGAGATGCTGCGCAAGGTGCCTGTCTAAGGCTTGGACCGCGGTGGCAACTCCACCGCACAAGTTTCCGGGTCGCGCATCAGCGCCCACACCGACGGCCACGGTGCCGGTTCCGCGCTAAATTCGGGCATGGTCGCGCGCTCGTCAACCGCATCTTCCGACGCCAAGCTGGCGACGAGAAAACGCCCGCCGCCGGGCGCCGATGCCGCCGCCGCGTCGTTCGCCGCGCTCACCGTCAAGCTCGACTATCTCGACGCCGCCGACATCCGGCGCGTCCGCGATGCCTATCGCTTTGCCGACGAAGCGCATCTCGGCCAGTTCCGCGCCAGCGGCGAGCCCTACATCACGCATCCGATTGCCGTCGCCGGCATTTGCGCCGAGTGGAAGCTCGACGCGCAGGCCA
>JBDTNU010000225.1:0-6175 GCA_039933535.1 Caldimonas sp.
GCAGCTACATCAAGGGCACCAACGGCAAGAGCCAGGGCGTGGTGCCGTTCCTGAAAGTGGTGAACGACACCGCGGTCGCGGTCAACCAGGGCGGCAAGCGCAAGGGCGCGGTCTGCGCCTACCTGGAAAGCTGGCACCTCGACATCGAGGAGTTCCTCGAGCTGCGCAAGAACACCGGCGACGACCGCCGCCGCACGCACGACATGAACACCGCCAACTGGGTGCCCGACCTGCTGATGAAGCGGGTGATGGAAGGCGGCGACTGGACGCTCTTTTCGCCCAGCACCTGCCCCGACCTGCACGACAAGTTCGGCAAGGCCTTCGAGACCGCGTACGTCGGCTATGAAGAGAAGGCGGCGCGCGGCGAGATCAAGCTCTTCAAGAAGATGAAGGCCGCCGACCTCTGGCGCAAGATGCTGACGATGCTGTTCGAGACCGGGCATCCCTGGATCACCTTCAAGGACGCCTGCAACGTCCGCTCGCCGCAGCAGCACGTGGGCGTCGTCCATTCCAGCAACCTGTGCACCGAGATCACTCTCAACACCGGTGACAGCGAGATCGCGGTCTGCAACCTCGGCTCGGTCAACCTCTCCCAGCACATCGAGAACGGAGTGCTCGACCAGGTCAAGCTGAAGAAGACGATCGCCACGGCGATGCGCATGCTCGACAACGTCATCGACATCAATTACTACGCGGTCAAGAAGGCGCGCGACTCGAACCTGCGTCATCGGCCGGTCGGACTCGGCATCATGGGCTTCCAGGACGCGCTTTACGAGATCGGCGTGCCCTACGCCTCGGACGCGGCGGTGACGTTTGCCGACCGCTCGATGGAAGCCGTCTGCTATCACGCGTACTGGGCCTCGACCGAGCTCGCCGCCGAACGTGGCCGCTATTCGAGCTATCGCGGCTCGCTCTGGGATCGCGGCATCCTGCCGATCGATACCCTCGACCTGCTTGCCGAGCAGCGCGGCACGCTCAGCACCGGCGGCGGCGCGCTCGTCGACATCGACCGCTCGTCGACGCTCGACTGGAATGCGCTGCGCCAGCGGATCGGCGAGTACGGCATGCGCAACTCCAATTGCGTCGCGATCGCACCGACGGCGACGATCTCGAACATCGTCGGCGTCAGTGCCTCGATCGAGCCTTCGTTCGGCAACCTCTCGGTCAAGTCGAACCTGTCGGGCGAGTTCACGATCGTCAACGAGTTCCTGGTGCGCGACTTGAAGAAGGTCGGCCTCTGGGACGAAGTCATGGTCATGGACCTCAAGCACTTCGACGGTTCGTTGCAGCGCATCGACCGCGTTCCTTCGGATCTGAAGTCGCTCTACGCGACCGCGTTCGAGATCGAGACGAAGTGGCTGGTCGAGGCCGCAGCGCGGCGCCAGAAGTGGATCGACCAGGCGCAGTCGCTCAACATCTACATGGCCGGCGCCTCGGGCAAGAAGCTCGACGAGACCTACAAGCTCGCGTGGCTGCGCGGCCTGAAGACGACCTACTACCTGCGCACGCAAAGCGCGACCAACGCCGAGAAGTCGACGGTGAAGTCGAGCCAGCACAACGCGGTGTCGAGCGGCGGTCGATCGAGCGCGCCGAGCGCGGCGTCGGCATCGAGCGTGACTGCAGTGTCGAGTCTTGCAAGCGACGCCGATCTCGCATCCGACGTGAAGTTCTGTGCGCTCGATAACCCCGAGTGCGAAGCGTGTCAGTGAAATTCGAAGCGCGTTTCGAGATCGCATCGCAAGCATCGCAGCGTGATGTTTGCATCGCGAACTCGATGCGACGGAGCAACATCCATGAGCCTCTCGTGTCGATAAGTCTTGGGCTTTCGCACACATCGCTCGGATAATCAAGAGGCAGAGGAAATATTCGCAATGTTGGTTTGGGAAGAAGACAGAACCACCGAGAAAGTTCACGCCGCAAGCACCGCGCCCCGCGCGGAATCCGCCTTGCGTTCGATGCCGTCGGCGTCCGCCGAGTCCCTGCTTCCGATCGATTCGCACATCACGGCGCCGAGCTCGATGACGACCACGGTGCCCGTCCCTGCAGCACCTGTGGCGCGCCGCGTCAACGCCGCCGACAAGCGCATCATCAACGGCCGCACCGACGTCAACCAGCTCGTTCCGTTCAAGTACAAGTGGGCGTGGGAGAAGTACCTCGCCACATGCGCCAACCACTGGATGCCGCAGGAAGTGAACATGTCGCGCGACATCGCGACCTGGAAGGATCCGAACGGCCTGACCGAAGACGAGCGGCGCATCGTCAAGCGCAACCTCGGCTTCTTCGTCACCGCCGATTCGCTCGCCGCCAACAACATCGTGCTCGGCACCTATCGCCACATCACGGCGCCGGAATGCCGCCAGTTCCTGCTGCGCCAGGCGTTCGAGGAAGCGATCCACACCCACGCCTACCAGTACATCGTCGAGTCGCTGGGCCTCGACGAGAGCGAGATCTTCAACGCCTACAACGAGATCCAGTCGATCCGCGACAAGGACGAGTTCCTGATCCCTTTCATCGAGGCGATCTCGGACCCGCACTTCCACACCGGCACCGAAGAGAACGATCGCACTCTGCTCAAGTCGCTGATCGTCTTCGCCTGCCTGATGGAAGGGCTCTTCTTCTACGTCGGCTTCACGCAGATCCTGGCGCTGGGCCGGCAGAACAAGATGACCGGCGCGGCCGAGCAGTACCAGTACATCCTGCGCGACGAGTCGATGCACTGCAACTTCGGCATCGACCTGATCAACCAGATCAAGGCCGAGAACCCGAACCTGTGGACCGCGGGTTTCAAGGCCGAGATCAAGGCCTTGTTCGAGAAGGCGGTCGCCCTCGAGTATCGCTACGCCGAAGACACCATGCCGCGTGGAGTGCTCGGCATGAACGCATCGATGTTCAAGGGCTATCTGCGTTACATCGCCAACCGGCGTGCGACGCAGATCGGCCTGGAAGAGCTCTACCCGAACGAGGAAAACCCGTTCCCGTGGATGAGCGAAATGATCGACTTGAAGAAGGAGCGCAATTTTTTCGAGACGCGCGTGATCGACTACCAGAGTGGTGGCGCGCTGTCTTGGGAGTGAAGTCCTCGTGAGAGATCGCGAGGCAGTGAGAGATCAAGATTCGCAGGTCGAAAGAGTGGCGACAACGAGCGCTGCCAGCCTGCAAACCCGATTCATCGTACCGGGCGCCCCTCCTGGGCAGTCAGGACGATGAATAGCTGGCCGATTCCACTTTGGAGTCGGCCGGTTCCATGTCAACTTGATCAAGGAGAAACGTGATGGCAACTGCGAAAAAGGCCGCCAAGAAGGCGCCGGCGAAGAAGGCGGCCAAGAAGGCCCCGATGAAGAAGATGGCAGCGAAGAAGGCCCCGGCCAAGAAGGCCGCCAAGAAGACGGCCAAGAAGGCCGCCAAGAAGGCACCTGCGAAGAAGGCTGCGAAGAAAGCGCCTGCGAAAAAGGCGGCCAAGAAGGCTGCGAAGAAAGCGCCTGCAAAAAAGGCCGCCAAGAAAGCGCCTGCCAAGAAGGCGGCAAAGAAAGCTGCCAAGAAGGCGCCTGCAAAGAAGGCGCCTGCAAAGAAGGCGCCTGCGAAGAAGGCCGCTGCCGCACCCGCTGCGGCACCGGCCGCTCCTGCGGCGCCGGCGAAAACGGCTCTGAGCCCGCAAGCGGCTTGGCCATTTCCGACGGGCAGCAAGCCCTGAGAGAGCGGCAGGCGCTCTTGCGCCTGTCGATCAAACCCGGCTTCGGCCGGGTTTTTTATTGGCTCCGACGTTCGCCGGTTTGTGATCGGCCCTCGGGGACTGACGCCACCGGCCGCCTCGTTGCAAGGAGGCCGACCTAGGTCGGCAAGACCTGGGTGTCGGCGAAGCCGTGCGTCGGCGCCGGAGGCCTCATCTCGGAGGCGACTTCGACGGCACGCTCGGCGACGAGCAATGCGTGCTCGAGCTCGCGCGTGCGCTCGCGACCCGCATCGGTCTCCTGCAGCGCTTTGCGTTGCTCGGCCACCTCGATCTTGAGCGTCTCGATCTGCTTTTTCGCCTGCAGCGTCTGCTGCTGCGAAAACAACCTGCCCTGATCGCACTTGTGCAGGCGCTGGGCGGCGGCAACGAGCTTCTTTCCGTACCACCAGCGGCAACCCGCCCCGGTCGTCAGCGAAACGACAAGGAGCGAAATGACGATGAGGAAGATCTGAAGCAAGCCCATGGTCTGCGGCTTCGGACTAATCGCGGTGAACTTGAGGCACGCCTGCCTTACGAAGCGACGATCGTGCGATCCAGCACATGATTCTGGCCGCCACGGCTCGCGATCTTCAGGGCGCCCAGACGATTGCCCAGTACGGCGCAGCGCTCCAGCGGCCAGGCGCGCTCCAGGCCGTAGAGAAGCGCGCTGCGAAAGGCGTCGCCGCAACCGGTTGGATCGACGACCTGCTCCGCCGCCACGCCGGCGACCCGGGTTCGCGCGCCGCCTTGCCACAGATCGCAGCCTTCGGCGCCGAGCGTGACGACGACGCCGCGCAGATGCGAACGCGACAGCGCCTCGAGGGTCATGCCGGTCCGCTCGCAAAGCATCTCGGCTTCATAGTCGTTGACCGTGACCCAGCTCGCCTGTTCGACGAAGCGGCGCAGCTCGGCGCCGTCGAACATCGGCAAGCCCTGTCCGGGGTCGAAGATGAAAGGCACGCCCGCCGCGGCTAGCTGGTCGGCGTGACGAAGCATCGCGTCGCGACCATCAGGGGCGACGATCGCCAACGCCAGCTCGACGTGAGGGATCTCGATCTCGTGTGCGTTCTGCATTGCACCGGGATGGAAGGCCGTGATCTGGTTGTTGTCGAGGTCGGTCATGATGAACGCCTGTGCCGTGAAGGCGCTTTCGACGGTTCGCACCGACTGCGTCGCAAGGCCCCAGGAACCCAGGCGCTCCACGTACTCGGCGCCGTCGCTTCCCACCGCCGCGACGACGATCGTCTCGGCGCCGAGCGCGGCCAGGTTGTAGGCGATGTTGCCGGCGCAGCCGCCGAACTCGCGGCGCAGGCTCGGGACGAGGAACGACACGTTCAGGATGTGCAGCTTTTCGGGCAGGATCTGGTCGGCGAAGCGACCGGGAAAAGTGGCGATGCTGTCGAACGCGAGTGATCCGCAGATCAATGTGGTCATGCAAGCTCCGGGGCAGGGCGCCACAAGGGCGCCGGGGTTTCAGGGGTAGAAGATCTCGACTGTGTAGCCGGCGACACGTGCGCCGCCGGCGTTGAGCATGAGCCGCAACGCCGCCTCGGCGCCCGGCTGGATCACGTTGGCAGCGCCGAAGTCGCGCGGCGACAGCGCGCGCCGGGCGACCAGCCGGCCGTTGCCGTCGGTGAGGCTGAGGTCGACCGAAGGCAGCGTGAGCGCGAGGTCGCTGCGGCTCTTGAGCGTGACCGAGAGGACGAAGGCGTCGAGACCGATCGCCCGGGTCAGCGCGCTGCTATCTACCAGCACATCGTCGATCCGGCGAGGTGCCTCGAGCACGCAGTCCATCACCTTGCACCACGCAACGAGCGCAGGTCGCGCTGCCGGCCACTGCGCCGCCACCGTATCGCGAAAATGATGACCGACCTGCAGCGCCAGGATCACCGCGCCGACCGCGCAGGCCGCGGAAAGCGCGAATCGCACCGGCGCGCTGCGCCAGCGAGCGCGCCGTTCCGCGCGGCGGATGAAGTCGGGTTGCTGGTGTGCGCTTTCCAGTGGCAGGTCGCCGGCGCCGCTGATCGGCGAATCGATCAGATCGGCATCGCTGGGCGACACGTTCTCGGCGAACAGGTCCGAGTCGAAGCGTGCATCCGAGAACTCGAGCCGGTCGCGGGCATTGACCTGCACCGCCGACGTCTTGTCGCTTTCGGCGCGACGATTGCGGAACAGGTGGGCGTCGATCGCGTCGAGATCCTCGCGTACCGCGGGCAAGAGACTCGGCTCCAGGTCGCCATGGTCGTCGGGCGAAGGCTCGTCTGCAGTTGCCGGGTGTCGCAGCTCGGACGCGGCCAGCACGGCGGCAACGGCCGGGTTGGGTGCGACCGCCTCGTCCCATTCCGCCGGCGTCTCGCGATCGAGATCCAACAAGCCTTCCAGGGCATTGAATACCGCGTCGCAGCGACCGCAACGGACCCAGCCCTCGGAGACCTTGAGCTGGTCCTGCACGACACGAAAGACCGT
>JBDTNU010000226.1:0-6162 GCA_039933535.1 Caldimonas sp.
GCAAGCAGATGGGCAGGACCATCGTCTTCAAGCCGATGGCCTTCAACGCGCTGATCCCGGCACTCGAGGCGAAGAGCATCGACGTCGCCTTCACGGTGATGAACGACACGCCCGAGCGCGAGCAGGTGCTCGACTTCGTCGACTTCTTCAACTTCGGCACCAAGCTGCTGGTGAAGAAGGGCAACCCCGAGAAGGTCGAGAGTCTGGAGACCGCCTGCGGCAAGACCGTCTCCACGGTGCAGGGCTCGACGCAGATCAAGCTTGCCGACGACATGAGCGCCGCCTGCGTCAAGGCCGGCAAGCCGGCGATCAATGTCCTGCAATACGCACAGCCTTCCGATGCGCGGCTGCAGGTGCAGAGCGGCCGCGTCGCCGCCTTCCTCGGCAACTCGCCGGTGATGGTCTACCTGGCGAAGACGGCGGGCGACGGCACGATCTTCGACGTCGTCGCCAACCACGAATACCAGCCGGTACCGATCGGCATCGCCCTGCCGAAGACGAGCACGGCGCTTCGCGATCAGATGAAGAAGTCGCTCGACGCACTGATCGCCGACGGCACCTACCTGAAGATCCTGCAGAAGCACGGGCTCGAAGGCGGCAACATCGGCGCGGCCGCGATCAACGGCGGCAAGAACGTCAAGCTCTGACCCGCCTGTCCCCGGTGCCGTGACCCCGGCCCGCATCGTCCCTCTGCGCCGGCCCTGGCTGGCGCTGAGCAGCGCCGCGGTGCTGCTGAGTGCAGCGGCGCTGGCGGTGTCGATCTGGAACAACCCGCACATCGACCACGCGGCGATCGCGCGCTTCCAGTTCGCGCCGGCGATCATGAACGGGCTGCGCCTGACGATCGTGCTGGCGCTGCTCGCGGCCGTGATCGGCACCGTGCTGGGCGTCGTCCTGGCGATCATGCGGCTCTCGAACAGCGCCGTTCTGCGCTTCTTCAGCGGCACCTACACCTGGCTGCTGCGCGGCACGCCGCTGCTGGTGCAGATCCTGATCTGGGGCAATCTGGCGCTCCTCTTCCAGCACATCGGCCCGTTCGACACCAACGCGCTGATCACGCCCTTTGTCGCCTCGGTCATCGCGCTCGGCCTGAACGAGGCCGCCTACATGGCCGAGGTCGTGCGCGCCGGCATCGAGTCGGTGGACCACGGCCAGTCCGACGCGGCGCAGGCGCTCGGCATGTCGCGCTCCCTGGAGATGCGCCGCATCATCCTGCCGCAGGCGTTGCGCGTCATCATCCCGCCGGCAGGCAACCAGTTCATCTCGCTGCTGAAGGCGACCTCGCTGGTCTCGGTGATCGCCGGCGGCGACTTGCTCACTGCCGCGGAGAACATCTCGTCGGCCAATCTCAAGACGATCGAGTTGATGCTCGTCGCCACGTTCTGGTACCTGGCGATCACGTCGGTGACGAGCGTCGGCCAATACTTCATCGAGCGTCGCCTTGCGCGTGCCGGCACGGGAATGCGGGGACGCTGATGACGGCCACTCCACAAGTCGCGCCGACGCAACCCATGGTCCGAGTCGAAGGCGTGCACAAGCGCTATGGACGCGACGAGGTGCTCAAGGGCATCGACCTCGAGGTCGCCGCCGGCGAGGTGCTCTGCCTGATCGGCCCCTCGGGCTCGGGCAAGAGCACGCTGCTTCGCTGCATCAACCACCTCGAGAAGATCGATGCGGGACGGATCGAGGTGGACGGCGAGCTCGTCGGCTACCGGGACAGTGGCGAGCGGCTGCACGAGATGGCCGAGAAGGACGTCTGCCGCCAGCGCGCGGCGATCGGCATGGTGTTCCAGCGCTTCAACCTCTTTCCGCACATGACGGTGCTCGAGAACATCGTCGAGGCGCCGATCCGCGTCCGGCACGAGCCGCGTGAGGCCGCCGGCGCGCGGGCCGAGGCATTGCTGCGCCGCGTCGGCCTCACCGAGAAGGCGGGCGCGTATCCGAGCCGTCTCTCCGGCGGGCAGCAGCAGCGGGTCGCCATCGCGCGGGCCCTGGCGATGCAGCCCAAGCTCATGCTGTTCGACGAACCGACCTCGGCGCTCGATCCTGAGCTCGTCGACGAAGTGCTGAGCGTCATGCGAGGGCTCGCAGACGACGGCATGACGATGATCGTCGTCACCCACGAAATGGCGTTCGCGCGCGACGCTGGCGATCGTGTCGCCTTCATGGACGGCGGCGTCGTCGTCGAGTCGGGTGCGCCGAAGGACCTGCTCGCGAACCCCCGGCACGAGCGCACGCGATCGTTTCTTTCGCGTGTGACGGGTGCGACGCCAGCGCGAAATCTCTCGCCGCGTTGACAGGGCAGGTGGACCGCAGGTGCGAAGCACGCGCGGCGTCGATGCGTTTGCGAAGTCCTTCTGGCGGAGACGTCCCTGCGGGCAGGTCCGCCGTTGCTTCACGTTGTGGTGTCCTTGCAGGTCTGCGCAGACAGAGAGTCCGCCCCAAATTCGACCGCTCCCAGCCAGGAGGGCCAGTCAGGCGTAAACAAAAAAGGGCCGCTTCAGACGACCTGAGAGCGGCGCGCTCAGGCCGGTACGGAAGAGGCGCGAGGCGCGCCGCGATTGTTCGCGCCGCGAGAGCCACTGGGCGTGGCAAGCTTCACCAGAACGACAAGATGCAACGCCATCAGGGCGGGAACGAGCAGGCACGGGATAAGGATCCACGGCAGCGTCGTCATCAGCGCGCTGCTCGGCTCGTCGAAGAAGATCCGTACCGGTCCAGGTGACGAGGTCGCGCCGAGGCCGACTGCAGCCACCAGATCGGCGATGCCGAACAGGGTCAACGCAAGCACCGCGCCGCGCGCGGAGACCGCCTGCCGCGCCGCCAGCCCAGCGACCGGTAGGGCGAGCAGGCCGACAGCAATATCGCCCCAGCCGGCCGTCGGCGCGAACGGCGCCGGCAGCCGCCCGGCGGCATGCAGCAGGACGAAGAAGACGCCGACCACTCGCACCGCCTGGACGCCGACGAGTGCCGACAGCGGCGCCACAGCGACGCGCTCGCGGCCCCGGCGGGTGCCGAACGCCACAGCGCAAAGCAGCGCGATCGGCAGCACGATCGCAATGGCGAGCCCAGGGACGCCCAGGCCGCCATCGTAGTAGAGAAGCCGCGTGGCGCCGGCGGCGACAACGGCCAGCAGCCAGGTCGCCAGCCCGACGGCGAGACCGATGCGCTCGCGCCGCGTGGCACCGAAGGTGAGCACCACGACCACCGCGACGATGGCGGCAACCGCGGTGAGGACGATGGCGGAAATCAGATCGAGCATGGCGACTCTCCGTGTATATGCACTTTTAAGGCGTGTCGAAGGATCAGGAGGCGGGCAGCGAGAGCTTCTTCAGCACGGCGCGCGAGCCGCGCTGCGCTGCCTGCCAGCGCGGCAGCAGCTCGTGCAGCGTGGCGCGGCCTTCGGCGGTAATCGAGACGATGCGCTCGCGCGCGTCGCCTTCCGAAACGATCTTGACGAGGCCGCGATGGGCGAGCGGCCGGACGGCGCGTCCGAGCGCAGTGCGTTCCAGCGAAAGCACGTCGGCCAGCCGCGTGATCGGCTGAGGGCCGGCTTGCGCGATCGTCGAGAGCACGGTGAACTGAGTGCTGCGCAGTCCACTGCCCTTGAAGTGCTTCTCGAAGTGCTGGGTCATCGCACGCGAGGCGCGGCGCAGGCTCGAGCAGACGCATTCCTGCGTGGGCTGAAGCGCGTACCGAAGGGCGGTATCCATGAAGCGAGTATATGCACGCTTATGCTTCACCGTCAACGCCGACCGGCCCGCTCTGAGCGAGGATGGTCCGCTGACTTGCCAGGAGGATGCCCGTGGCCAGCGCCCGGTCCTGGCCAGAAGCGGGTACTCCCGACAGGCAGCAACCTGGCTTGCTGCTGGAGGGTTCATATCAAGCTCAATTCGCGTCAATGTCCTGCGTTAAGGCACACTGCTGCGATGAGCGAAGAGCTACCCGTTCCGCAGACGCAGTACGCCGAATCCGATGGACTGAGCATCGCCTTCCAAGTGTTCGGTAGCGGCACGACCGACTTGGTGCGCGTGCCCGGCATCGTCTTAGCCGCTTACGGAGTGCTGCTCGCCAGCATACTGCTGGAGGGCTCTTGAACCCTCCGGTGCGACAACTGTGCGTGTTGCTCTGTTGGCGAAGAATGGCGCGACCATGGGATGGCGATTGCGCGATTGGGTTCCAAATCATTCACGAAGGAGACAACCATGTCCTTTGACGGTTCAGCCATCAAGTCGCTGCTCGACGGCGCTGTGTCGAAGGGTGCCGTACACGGTATTGCTGCAATGGTCGTCGACCGTAACGGCCCGCTGTTCCACCACGCAGCCGGCGAGGCTGGCGAGCGCACGATGTTCCGCAATGCCTCGATGACGAAGGCGGTCGCCACGACGGCCGCGCTGCAACTTGTGGAGCAAGGGCTGCTGAGCCTCGATGCCACCGTCGAGTCGATCCTGCCAGAGTTCGGCCAGCTGATGGTGCTGGACGGCTTCGATGGCGACAAGCCGCGTCTGCGCCCTCCGACCATCAAGGCCACAGTGCGCCAGTTGATGACGCACTCGGCCGGCTTTGGCTACTTCTTCCTCAACGAGAAGTTGCTGCGTTACCACGAAGTGATGGGCGAGCCCCATGTTCTGACGGGTCTGAAGCGCAGCTTGTCCGTTCCTCTTGTCAACGACCCGGGCACCGCTTGGGAGTACGGCGTCAACACTGACTGGCTGGGCCTCATCGTCGAGAGGCTTTCAGGTCTGAGCTTGGGAAGCTACCTCGAGCAGCATGTGTACGGGCCGCTCGGCATGAACGACTCCACTTTCTCGCCCAGCGCCGAGCAGCGCGGCCGGCTGCTACGCGTGATGCAGCGCCAGACCGACGGCAAGCTCGCGCCGTCAACGCTCGATTTGCCGCCCACGTCCGAATGGGATGCAGCCGGCCACGGCTCTTACGGCACGGTGCAGGACTACGGCCGGTTCTTACAGGCCTGGCTCAACGACGCTGACGGCGTCCTCAAATCGACGACCAAGCAGATGGCGTTCCAGGATCACCTGCGAGGGAGCAAGATGCCGGAGCTGATGAAGTCGACAGTGCCTGAACTCTCGAATGACGTGCCTTCATTGCCGGTGCCGCAAGGCTGGGGTCTGGGCTTTCATCTCACGCTCGCCGACCTGCCCGGCATGCGCAGCGCCGGCACTGGAGACTGGGCCGGCGTATTCAACTCCTACTATTGGATCGACCGCTCGAAGGGCATCGGCGGAGTGCTGATGACGCAGTTGCTGCCGTTCTTCGACATGCCCGTCATCGAGACGCTCATGGGCTTCGAGATGGCGGTGTATCAGCAGGTAGGCGCGGCTGTGCCCGCGGTTTGAGGCCAGCACGCGCGCTTCGAACGAGACCGCTCCTTTCCCGACGCGGCGCGGTCGAGGACCGCTTCGTTGAGTGACCGCTCTCGGCACGGCCGATTCAGCGGCTGACTGCCAGCTTGGGGTCGAGAGTGCTGGTTGGCGCACTGGCGTAGCGGACGTTCGCTCTTATCTAAATCGTTTTAATACAACCAACTCGCCTAGATGCACGTTTGTGCAACAAATAGCCATAAACGGGAGCCAGCTTGTCCGACTCGCGTAAGCCCATCGGAATCGAGCGCTCGCACATGTGGCTTGCTGCCCTTCATTGCCAGTTCGAGGCAGCAGGCGGCTAAGGCCGGGCCCGTGGAAATATGGAAGGCGTGGGATTCGAACCCACGGAGGACTTTCGTCCTCGCTGGTTTTCAAGACCAGTGCCTTAAACCGCTCGGCCAGCCTTCCGTCGTCGAGTCTATCTGGCCGGGAGTTTCAGTACGGTCTCCTCCGAAGCCTGACATGGTCTGCGGCTCATCGAGGTGTCAGAAGGCAATGCGCGGCGACCTTGAGTGCGCCTGCGAGCTCACTGATGGAGGACCCCAACGTGTTCGTGACGACGCCGAACGGTGATGCGGTGCGTCGAGTCGAGCAGCGCGCGCAACTCATAGGCCGCGGGCATGCCGCCGATGCCGGCGCCGAGGATGACGATGTGTGCCATGGATCTCTCCTGTCAGGGTCTAGGGTGGGGCCGCGGCCAGTTCGGCATTGACCGAACGCAGGGCGGCTTCGTCGAGTTGCCCGACCAGTGCGGCCAGGCGCAGTCGATCCAGCAGCA
>JBDTNU010000227.1:0-6128 GCA_039933535.1 Caldimonas sp.
TTCCAGAACCACGACCTCGCCGACGCGCGCGGCCTGCTCGGCCAGCTCGCCTCGGCGATCGCCGGCCAGCTCAACAGCCAGCAGGCGCTCGGCCTGGACCTCGGCACGCCGGCCTCGGCCGGTGCGCCGCTGCTTTCGATCGGCGCGCCCGCAGTCCTGCCCTCGTCGACCAACGCGATGGCCGGCGGCGTGCCGGTCGCTTCGTACGTCAACGGCAGCGGCGCTCGCGTTTCGAGCGTCAGCATCACGACCGTCGACAGCAAGTCGCTGCAGCCGAGCGACTACGAGCTGAGCGCCGATCCGTCCCTGCCGGCCGGCCAGTACAAGCTGACGCGCCTGTCCGACGGAACGACCAGCGCGGTCGCCAACGGTTCCGTCGTCGACGGTTTTCGGATCGACATCGCCGCGCCCGCGCCGGCGGCGAGCGACCGCTTCCTGCTCGAGCCGGTCTCGAACTCGATGCGCAACATGGTGCGCGCGCTCGACGATCCGAAAGGCATCGCCGCCGCGTCGCCGGTCGCGGCGAACGTGAACGTGGCCAACACCGGCACCGCGACGGTCGCGTCGCTGGCCGCGGTCAACGCCACGATCAACCCGAACCTGACGGCGACGGTCACCTTCACGGACAACCTCGGCAACTACACGTACAGCCTGGTCGACACCACGGGCGCCTTGCCGACCGTCAGCGGCAGCGGCGCCTTCGTGGCCGGCCAGCCGATCGCGCTCAACGGCTTCGAGCTGCGGCTCAACGGCGTGCCGAAGGCGGCCGATTCGCTGGTCGTCGCCAGGACGGCCTTCCCGGCCGGCGACAACGGCAACGCCAACGCGCTGCTCGGCCTGCGCGACGCGGCCATCGTCGGCCAGCAAGCGCTTGCCGGTGGTGGCATCGCCCCCGGCATGAACGTCACGGATGCCTACGCCAGCGCGCTGGGGGCGATCGGCGTCCGGGTGCAAAGCGGCAAGGCCGCGGCGGATCAATCGGCCTCGATCGCCAGCGATGCGAAGTCGGCGGTGGCCGAGAAGTCGGGCGTCAACCTCGACGAGGAAGCGGCGCGCCTGATCCAGTACCAGCAGAGCTACCAGGCCGCGGCCAAGATGCTCCAGATCGCCCAGTCGCTGTTCGACAGCCTGCTGCAGATCGGCCACTAATTCCCGGAATACATGACCATGCGAATCAGCACCGCCAACGCCTACGACACCGGCATCGATGCCCTGAGCAAGCGCCAGTCCGATCTGTCCGACCTGCAAGCGCAGATGACCAGCGGCAAGCGCGTCAACAAGGCCAGCGACGATCCGGCCGCCGCGGCCCGCGCCGAGCGTGCGCTGGCCAGCATCAGCAGAACCGAAACGAGCCAGCGCGCCGTCGATGCCAGCAAGGTCGTGATGACGCAGACCGAGAGCTCGCTCGGCAGCGCGGGCGACCTGCTTCAAAGTGCGCGCGAGCTGATGGTCTCGGCCGGCAACGCCGCCTACAACGACAGCGACCGCGCGAGCGTCGCGGTCCAGCTCAAGTCGATCCGCGACCAGCTGTTCACGGTCGCCAACCAGAGCGATGGCGCAGGCACCTATCTGTTCGGTGGACAGGGCGCGACCCAGAAGCCATTTGTCGATGCGCCCGGCGGCGTGCAGTACGCGGCCACCGGCGGACAGTCGCGGACCGAAGCCGGAACCAACCTGCCGCTCACCAGCGACGGCCAGGCAAGCTGGCTTTCGGCCCGCACCGGCAACGGCGTGTTCGTGACCAGCGCCGCTCCAGGCGTCGCCAACGCGACCATCGACAGCGGCATCGTCTCCGACCCGAGCGCGCTGACCGGCGCCGCCTACTCGCTGAACTTCGCGGTGACCGGCGGCGTCACCACGTACGCGGTGCTGAAGAACGGCCTGCCCACGGCGGTGACTGCCGCACCCTACGTCTCGGGCCAGTCGATCGCCGTCGACGGCATGACCGTGACCGTGAGCGGCGCGCCCGCGAGCGGCGACCAGTTCCAGATCGCACCGTCGACGCCCACCCTTTCGGTGTTCGCGACGCTCGACAAGGCGATCGCGGCCCTGCAGACCCCCGGGCGCACCGGATCGCAGATCTCCCAGGCGAACGGCGAGAGCCTGCGCGACGTCGATTCGGTAATGGGCAACCTGCAGACCGCACGCGCCGCAGCGGGCGCGGTGCTGAACCGGATCGACAGCGAATCGGATCGCCTGGGCGGCCAGAAGCTGGCAAGCACGACCGAGCGAACGAACGCCGAAGATGTGGACATGGTGCACGCGCTTTCCGACTTTCAGAACAAGCAAAGCGGCTACGATGCAGCGCTGAAGTCGTACGCGATGGTGCAGCGCCTCTCGCTGTTTCAATACGTGAACGGCAGCTGATGGCGCGGCGGCAGACTTCGCCGTCCAGAGCGAAGCGAAGGGTACCGGCGCAGGCGCGAGATCCTTCGCTTCGTTCACGATGACAAGAAGGCCTGGGAGCTTTTGACCTTGCTCGACGTCGCGATCCTCGGCCAGGTGGCCTTGGGATATTCACCGTTCATCGACCGCGACCGCGCGGTCGCGGCAACGCGTCTTTCCGTCTTTCCGCTGCGTCCCGATGCGACGCTCGACGTCGCCCAGCTCCTGCACGCCGTCGGCGACGTCTGGCCGGCCTCGGGCGGCAAGGTCTCGCTCAACGTCGTCAGCGAAAGCCTGTTGCGCGACCTGCTCCAGGCCAGCCCCTCGGCCAACCTGATGGTCGAAGTGCCGAACTTCATGGCCTCGGACCCGGCCAACGTCGAAGCGCTGGTCCGTCTGCATGCCGCCGGCAACACGCTGCTCCTCAAGGGCCGGCCCAACGCCGAGTTGCCGCGCCAGGTGTTGCCCTGCTTCAAGTACTCGATCATCGATCTCTCCGACGAGCGTCGCATCGGCCAGGCGTCGGTCGCTCCGGCCGGCGTGATCCGCTCGATCCCGCACGTCCAGTCGGGCGTGCACACGGTCGTCGACATGGAGGCCGCGTTCGCGCGCGGCGCGCAGGCCGTCCTCGGCTGGCCGATCGACGACGCGCTCAGCGCCACCGCGGTGCGCTCCGGCAAGCCCCTGGCACAACCCGACCAGCAGGTGATCGTCGAGCTGATTCATCGCGTCGACAACGAGGATGCGATCGAAAAGCTCGAGAACACGCTGAAGCGCGATCCCTCGCTGGCCTTCAAGCTGCTGCGCTACATCAACTCGCCGGCATTCGGGCTGCGCGTCGAGATCAGCTCGTTTCGCCACGCCATCATGCTGCTCGGCTATCAGCGCCTGAAGCGCTGGCTGGCGCTGCTGCTCGCCACCGCGAGCAAGGACGTGAACCTTCGCCCGGTGATGTTCGCGGCCGTGCGGCGCGGCCTGCTGATGGAAGAGCTGGTGGCCGGCTCCGGCGACGAGGAGATGCGGAGCGAGATCTTCATCTGCGGCGTGTTCTCGCTGCTCGACCGGATGTTCGGCGAGACCTTTGCCAAGCTGCTCGGCTCGATCCCGGTGCCGCAGCGCGTCTACCAGGCGCTGGTGAAGGAGACCGGCCCGTTCCAGCCCTACCTGGCGATGGTCCGCGCGGCAGAGGGCGAATCGGTGTTCGAGTACCGCGAGGCGGCCGAGCACCTGCTGATGAGCGTTGCCGAGATCAACCGCGCCCAGTTGCGTGCCCTGATGGGCGCGGCTGCGCTCGAGTAGGCCGGGTCCCGTCGCGCGCGTGGAGGTTGCCTCGGGCCGCGACTCGGCGGCGTCAGACCTCACCGGCTCGCCCGCGGCGCGGGAGGTGATGGCGATGTTCTGGTCGTCGCCATTCCCGGCGTCTGTGCAGGACACCTCGTTTCGCTTTGTGGACGTCAACCTCGCCTTTTGCGAGTTCACCGGCCTGGCGCGGGAGGCGCTGATCGGCCGCGATTTCGTCGACCTGCTGCCCGAATCGGATCGCCAGGCGATCGTCGAGAACCGCAAGCGCCTGATCGCCTCGGGCGGTCGGGTCGAGTCCGCCTACGTGGCCGAGGGGCGGCTGCTCGATGCTTCCGGAATGCGGCGATGGTTCCGGGCCTCGCGCAGCGTCATCGCCACCGGCGACGGCGAGCCCCTCTACCTCGCCGTGCTGCAGGACACGACCGCCGAGCATGTGGCGCGCGACCGCGCCGATCGCTCGGTGCGCGAGATCGACGACTGGTTCGACCTGAGCCCTGTCGGCATGGTCCTGTTCGACGACAGCGGCCTGCTGGTCCGCACCAATGTCGCCTTCGACGAGATGGCCGGCGGCACGCCGGTCTCGCTTGCCGAGGCATCGCCCAGCCTCGGCGCATTGCTGGCCTGGGGCGAGGGCGGCGCGGCGAGGGCGTTGCGGCCCGGCTCGCGGCCGATCGAATCGCAGGGTTGGGTGACGCGGCCGGGCGGCCAGATGCGGCGCCTGCGTGCGATCGTGCGCTGCTACCGTTCGGCCAGCGGCGAGCGCCGCTACATGGGGGTCGTCGAAGACCGCAGCATCGAGGAAGAGCGCGACCTGGCGCAGATGCAGCTCGGCGCCATGATGGACACCGCCGGCGTCGGTATCACGACCTTCCAGGAGTCCTCGGGCTGGCTGCGGCAGCGGCCGGCCGCCGGCGGCGCCGCGGTGGCGCTGCAGAACATCAGCCGTGACATCGTCGCGCCGGAGTCGCTCGATGAGTACGAGCGCCTGCAACTGGCGCTGAAGCGAACCCAACGCGCCGAGGTGCGCTACGCGATCGAACACCCCGAGCTCGGCCGGCGCTGGCTGCTCACCCGGGTCGAGCCGGCGACCCTGGCGTCGGGCAAGAAGACCGCCTCGGTCGTGACCCTCGACATCACCGACCAGCAGCGCAGCCAGGTGCGCAGCGAGCAGCTGTTGCGCGAGATGACGACCATCCTCGAAAGCACGACCTCCGGCATCGCTTATCTGCGCGCCGGCCGGCTGGTGCGTTGCAACCACCGCTTCGAGTCCATGCTGCGCCTGCCGTCGGGCACCGGCGCCGGCGCGACCCTGGCCGAGCTGCTGGCGCGCCACCCCGACGCCGAGTCGATGGCCACCGATATTCGCGACGTGCTGATCGACGACGCAACCTACGAGACCGAATTCCCGTTCGGCGACAGCGACGAAGTCGGCGAGCGGTCGGGCCGAACGCCGCCTGAGCTGCGCTGGTATTCGCTCTCGGTCCGGCGCGCCGGCGCGGGATCGGGCTTCGACGAAGCGATCGCGGTGCTCGCCGACGTGACGCGCATGAAGACCCAGCAGGTCCAGCTCGAGACCCTGGCGCGCGACCGCGAGTCGATGGCGCGGCGCACCCGCGCCATCCTCGACTCGGTGCTGGTCGGCATCGTCACCGTCGGCCCTGCAGGGATCGAGTGGATGAACCGTTCGGCGCAGCGCATGTTCGGTGCCGAGCTGGCCGAGTTCCTCGACGCGCCGATCTCGACCGTCGCCACGTCCGAAGAAGACCATCCGTTTCGCCGCATCCGCCATCTCGACGATCTGGTCGAAGGCCAGGCCGAGACCTTCGAGTGCCGGGTCCGCGCCCGCGACGGCCGAGAGTTCTGGGTCGTCGGCAACGCCGTCGCCACCGGGCGCGATGACAGCGCGCCCCAACTCACCTACGCCTTGCTCGACATCGAGCGGCGCCGCAATGCCGAAGCGGCCGTCTCCGAGGCGCAGGCGTCGCTGCGCCGCGTCATCGATGCCGCGCCGCTCGCGATCGCGCTGCTCGACGCGAAGACGCTGCGCCTGGTCCAGCTCAACGAGGTTGCGGCACGCGTCGTCGGCGATACGCCGGATCGGCTGATCGGCAAGATGCCCGAGGAAGTGTTCGGCGCGGTCGTCGGCGCGCAGCGCCGGATCGACATGGCCAGCGCGCTGTTGTCGAGCGAGGTCACGGCGCGCGAATACCGGATCGAGCGTGAGGGCGAGATCCAGGTCTGGGACGCGCGCTACCTGCCGCTCGCGGCCGAGCGCGGCGCGCCGCCCGACCAACTGCTGCTCGTCTCCACCGACGTCACGGCGCAGCGCGCCGCGCAGGAAGCCCGGTTCGAAGAGGCGATCGCGCAGCGCGACATGCTGGTCAAGGAAGTGCATCACCGGATCAAGAACAACCTGCAGGGCGTGGCCGGGCTGCTGCAGC
>JBDTNU010000228.1:0-6128 GCA_039933535.1 Caldimonas sp.
CGCGAAGGCTGGACTGCCGGCCGCACCGGTCCTTGTTCCGGGCGGCGAGCTTGAAGCCTGGGAAGTGGCCGGCGCGCATTGCAGCGCCAACGAACGGCGAGCCGACGAGGCCTCGCGCGACGTCGAGGCCTGGCTCAAGTGCCGCTACATGCGCGAGCATCTCGGCGAGGAATACGGCGGGACCGTGAGCGCGGTGACGAGCTTCGGCTTGTTCGTCACGCTCGACGGCCTGTACGTCGAAGGGCTCGTCCACATCACCGAGCTGGGCAGCGAGTACTACCGCTTCGACGAGGTCAAGCAGGAGCTGCGCGGCGAGCGTACGGGCACCCGCTTCGTCGTCGGCACGCGGGTCCGCGTCCAGGTGAGCCGGGTCGACCTCGACGGCCGCAAGATCGACTTCCGCCTCGTCCGCGAAGGCGAAGACGCGATGGCGCCGCGCGCGCGCCGCGACAAGGCCGCCAGCGACACGTCAACGAGCGAGATCGTCGCGTTGAAGCAAGCCGATCGCGCCGTCAAGGCCGCCACAAAGGCGAAGGCCCGGGCTCGTTCTGGCGCCGCCTTGCTGCCTTCGCGGGCCGGCAAGTCGACCGCGCGCAAGTCGGGCACACGCGGGGCACCGCGCGGAGCGACGCGGCGCTGAGCCTCTCCTTTCCAACAAGAGAAAAGTAGGACACCGATGTCGATTCGATTCGATGGACGGGTTGCGATCGTTACCGGCGCAGGCGGCGGTCTCGGCCGTTTGCACGCGCTCGCGTTGGCCGCGCGCGGCGCGGCGGTCGTCGTCAACGACCTGGGCGGCTCGCTCGACGGCAGCGGCGGTGCGCCGATCGCTGCACATGCGGTCGTCGAGGAAATTCGCGCTGCGGGCGGAAAGGCGATCGCCAACGCCGCTTCGGTCACCGACTTCGCCGCGGTGCAGTCCATGGTCGACGCAGCGATGCGCGAATGGGGCCGCGTCGACATCCTGGTCAACAACGCCGGCATCCTGCGCGACAAGAGCTTCGCCAAGATGGACCTCGCCGACTTTCGCCTGGTGATGGACGTTCACCTCATGGGTGCCGTGCACTGCACGAAGGCGGTGTGGGAAATCATGCGCGCGCAGAACTATGGTCGCATCGTCATGACGACCTCGTCGTCGGGCCTGTTCGGCAACTTCGGCCAGGCCAACTACGGCGCCGCGAAGATGGCTCTTGTCGGCCTGATGCAGACGCTCTCGATCGAGGGCGCCAAGAACAATATCCGCGTCAACTGCCTGGCGCCCACGGCGGCGACGCGGATGACCGAAAAGCTTTTGCCCGAGGCCATGCTGAAGCTGCTCGAGCCCGGGGCCGTGACACCTGGGCTCATCGCCCTGGTTGCGGAAGACGCGCCGACGCGCGCGATTCTCTGCGCCGGTGCCGGATCGTTCGAATGCGCGCACGTGACCTTGACCGAAGGCATTCATGTCGGTCTTGCCGACGACACAGCCGAGCAAATCGTGGCGCAGTGGCAAGCGATTTCCGACCGCGACGGCGAGACCGTTCCCGAAAGCGGCACGGCGCAAGGCGCGCTCGAGATCGGCAAGGCGATGCGAGCCCTGCCGCAGCCCTGAGCCCTTAGTCTCCGCGCACCTGCCGGTACAACTGCTCGACCAGGTCCGCGGCGCGCAAGGCACCGGGCCGATCGGGCTCCGCGGCGGCACCGTGCTCGGCGACGCCGAGCACGGCGACATCGACGGCCGACACATCGGCAAGCCAGCGGCCACCGACCCAGCCGGCCAGCACGTCGCCGGTGCCTGCGGTGGCGAGCGAAGCGTTGCCGGTCGCATTGATGCGCGGCAGCTCACCCGGCGCGGCGATCACCGTGCCTGATCCCTTGAGAACGACGACGGCGCGATAGCGCTCGGCGATGGCCTTGGCCGCGTGCAGGCGGTCAGCCTGTACTTCGCGTGCCGTCGTTCCAAGCAGTCGGGCGGCCTCGAGCGGATGCGGCGTGAGGATCGTGGCGCGGCCCCGCCCGGCGCGCGTTGCCGTGATCGCCTGCAATGCGGGGTCAGCCGCAATCGAATTGAGCGCGTCGGCGTCGAGGACAAGACGTGGCGCCAATGCGATCAGGCGGGGCAGGGCGGCACGCACCGCGTCGCCGCCACCGCAGCCGCAGACGACGGTGCTCGCCTCCACCACTTCGGTCGCGCCTTGCCACCAATCGCGACGCAGCATGAGCTCCGGACGTTCGGGATCGAAGCCGGGAGAACCTTCGTCCTCGCCGAGCAGGTCGACGAAGACGCAGCCAGCGCCCGCAGCGTGCGCGGCACGCGCCGCGAGCCAGGCCGCGCCAGCCATGCCGGATGCGCCGCCGACGACGGCGACGTCGCCGAAGCTGCCTTTGTGCTGCGCGTGGAGACGCGCGTGCGCGTGGCGACCGATCTCGCTGCGCCCGACCAGCCACGCGTCGGGCGACTCGGTTGCGAGATCGACGCCGAGCGTGTCGAGCCAGATGGTGCCTGCGCGGTCGCGGCCCGACGCGGTGAACAGGCCCGGCCTGGCGGCAAGGAGAGACAGCGTGTGATGCGCCGTGACGCACGCGTCGCCGAACGGCTGGCCTCGATCGGCGTCGAGGCCCGATGGCAGGTCGACGGCCAGCACGCACGCGCCTCGCGCCGCCAGCGTAGCGATGCCTTCGATGGCGGAGGCGATAGCGCCGACGGGTGCGCGCGAAGCACCGATGCCGAGCAGCGCGTCGATCACCAGACCAGGCCGCTCGAGCGACGTTGCATCGAATGCCGCCGTCGTGTCGAAGGGCACGCCGACTTCCTGCGAGCGCGCGAACGCGCGCGCCGCATCGGCGGGGAGGGCGGCAGGATCGCCGACGAGCAGAATCGACGCTTCCTTGCCAAGCTCGCGCAGACGCGTCGCCGCTTCGATGCCGTCGCCGCCGTTGTTTCCGCGACCGGCCACGACGAGCACTCGCTGTGCATGCGGCGCAAGGGCGAGGGCGAGCCGGGCGACGGCGTCTCCGGCACGCGCCATCAGCGTGAAGGGCGCAAGACCGGAGGCAGCGGCAGCTTCGAGGCGTCGGGTCGAGGCGACGCTGAACAGCGGCTCGCGCGAGGCTGCTGCATCGATGCGGCGAATCGAGATCATGGTGCCGAGCTTGCCATGCCGCGCCGTCAGCGCCAAAGCCGCTCGATGCCGAGCCCGTCGATGCCGATCGGCGTCTTGCGCCCGGCCACCGAATCGGCGACCAGTCGCGCCGAGCCGCATGCCAACGCCCAGCCACTGCCGCCGTGGCCGAGGTTGAGCCAGATGCCTTCGGCGCCGCTGGGGCCGAGAACCGGCGGTCCGTCCGGCAACATCGGCCGCGCGCCCTTCCAGCGCTGCGCCTGCGAGCGATTCGTTACGCCCGGAAACCAATCGTCGAGCACCTTGTCGAGCGTCTTCTGCGCGGCCTCGTTCTGATGCTCCGGGTGGCCGCCGATCTCGGCACTACCGGCGACGCGGACCCGGTTGCCGAGGCGGCTGATCGCGACCTTGTAGCGCTCGTCCATCAAGGCGGCACGCGGTTCGAAATGCAGATGCCGATCGTCGTGGCGCAGCGGCGCCGTCACCGAGTAGCCGTGGACGGCAAGCATCGGCAACCGGATGCCGAGCGGACGCAGCAAGCGGTTCGAGCCGAGCGCGGCGCAGACGACGATTGCGTCGAAGCTCAGCTCGCCGACGTCGTCGTCGTCCGGATCGGTCGCGGGCCAGGCACTCGCATTGGCGTGCGAAATCGCTGCCGCTTCGTCGCGCGGATCGCCTGGCGTGCGGGCGACGACCAGCTTCGGCCGCGCGCCGGCCACCACGCGCTCGACCTGAACCAGGAAGCGGAAGCGCACGCCGCCGTGCGCCGCTTCCTTGCGTAGCAAATGGGTGAACTCGCGGCAGTTGCCGACCTCGTCGTCCTTCGAATAGACGCCTGCGTGCAACGCGGTTTCGGTGCTGAGGCCGGGCTCGACGAGGCGGCAGCCGGCGGCATCGAGTACCTGCGGCGCGGCGCCGAGCTCGGCCAGCGCGCGGATGCCGGGTTCGGCCCGCGCCAGGTCGCTCGCCGAACGCATCAGGACGAGAAAGCCCTGTGCACGCTCGAAGTCGAGATGAAGTCGCGCCGTGAGCTCGTGCAGGCGTTGGCGGCTGAAGTAGGCAAGGCGGTGCATGCGTGCCCGGTTCGCGCGATAGGTCTCGGGCTTGCAGGCGCGCCACCAGCGCCATATCCAGCCGAAGGTCGAGACGTCGAGGCGCCCACCCAGCCGAACCGGCCTGTGTGCGCTGAGCAGATGCGAAAGGACCTTGCCCGGCATGCCCGGCGCAGCCCAGGGCGCGACGTAGCCTGGTGCGACCAGGCCGGCGTTGGCGAAGCTCGATTCGGCGGCCACCGTGCCACGGCGCTCGAACACCGTGACATCGTGGCCGTCGGCGCCGAGCTCGTAGGCCGTCGTCACGCCGATCACGCCGGCTCCGATGACTGCGACTCGCATCGTCAGCGACGGGTCGCGTCGGGTCGGGCGCTGGCCAACGCGGTCTCGACGGCCAGCGATGCGTCGAGCACCGCGTCGTCGCGCAGCGCGCCAGCCCACAGCATCAGGCCGGCCGGCAGTTCGCCTTCGGCCTGGCAGGGCAGGCTGAGGGCGCAGCCGTCGAGGAAGTTGACGACGGACGGGTTGCGCAGCAGCAGGCCGTTCGTGGCAAAGAACGCAGCGTCGTCGGCGATCAGCGGGGCGAGTGGCGGCGCGACGATCGGCACGGTGGGCGAGAGCAGGGCGTCCCACGGTGCGATCGCCGCTTCCATCCGCACGATCCAGGCACTGCGCGTGGCGACAAGGTCGATGTAGTCGGCGGCGCTCATCGTCGCGCCACGGCGGATCCGCAAGGCGACGCGCGAGTCGTATTCGGCCTCGTGTTCGGCGAGGAGCCGCCGGTGCCAGGCCCAGCTCTCGGCGGCCGCAAAGCCGCCTGTCGCGTTGATGGTCGCGACTTCCTCGAGCAGCGGCAAGTCGATGGTCTCGATCCGGGCGCCCGCCGCGGCAAGCGTGGCCAGGGCTCGATCGAAGGCGCGCGCCACGGTCGCGTCCAGGTCGTCCAGCATGAGCGTTCGCGGCACCGCGAACCGCAACGTGGCGATCGGCCTGCCGGCAAGGGCGACGCGGCGATCGCCAAGCACTTCGTGCAGCGCGACTGCGTCGCGCACCGAGCGGGTGATCGCCGACACCGTGTCCAGCGTCGTCGAGAGTGGCAGCGCGCCCTCGGCCGGCACCAGGCGCGCCGTGCTCTTGAAGCCGACCAGGCCTTGCAGCGCAGCGGGGATGCGGATCGAGCCGCCGGTGTCGGAGCCGAGCGCGGCCCAGGCCGCACCGGCCGCGACCGAGACCGCGCCGCCGGAGGTCGAGCCGCCGGGAATGCGCGGCGTCGGATCGAACGCATGGGTGGCCGGGTTGGCCGGCGTGCCGTGGTGCGGATTGATGCCCACACCGGAGAACGCGAATTCCGACATGTTGGTCCGGCCGACGAAGGCCGCACCGGCGCGGCGAAGTCGGTCGACCGCAGTCGCATCACCAGCAGCCGGCGCCGCGTCCGCAAGGGCGCGGGAGCCGGCGCGCGTGACCTCGCCGGCCACGTCGAACAGGTCCTTGATCGATACGGCAAGCCCGGCAAGGACGCCTGGATCGCGCCGTTCCGCGATCGCCCTATCAGCCGCACTCGCGGCAACGCGGGCAGCTTCGAAGCTCGTGGACAGAAACGCGCGAGCGCAACTCGGCGTTCCTGCCACGGCGATCGAATGCTCGATCAGCTCGGCGGCTGATTGCCTGCACGCGATCAGCTCTCTGCGAGCGTCAGTGAGGTCGGAGCGCATCTCGGATGCTACAATCGCACGCTTTGCCCAGGGCGGACAAAACGGCTGAATCCATCGATTCGGCGAGGCCGCCTCCCTGTGACGCAAAGACTCGCGAACCGGTTCATTCAAGGTGTTGCGAAGTTCGATTCACTACCCGATCGGGAACGAACGAGCTTCGCGATTCGAGCCGGATTCTAGAACCAACCTTTGGAATGAAGAATGACGATATCGATGCGTGACATGCTGGAAGCCGGCGTCCATTTCGGACACCAGACCCG
>JBDTNU010000229.1:0-6101 GCA_039933535.1 Caldimonas sp.
TCGTCATCGCCAGCTCGCTCAGCGTGCAGGACGTGCGCGACCGGCCGATGGAGCAACAACAGGCCGCCGACCAGGCGCACGTCAAGTTCGACGACGACAAGTCCGAGTTTCTCGGCGTGCTCAAGCTCTGGGCCTGGCTCGACAACTCGCGCGGCGGCCACGGCGAGCATCGGCTTTCGAGCCGCAAGCACGAGCAGGTGCTGCGCGAGAACTTCATCTCGCCACGCCGGGTGCGCGAATGGCGCGACGTGTTCGCGCAGTTGCAGACCGTCGTCGTCGAGCATGGCTGGCGCGTCAACGTATCGCCGGCCAGCTACGAGCAACTGCACTTGTCGATGCTCGCCGGCCTGCTCGGCAACATCGGCCAGAAGAGCGAAGAGGACGAGTCGTATCTCGGCGCACGGGGCATCCGCTTTCATCGCCACCCGGGCTCGCACCTTTCGAAGAAGCCGGGCCGCTGGATCGTCGCCGCCGAGCTGGTCGAGACGACCCGCCTCTATGCGCGCGGCATCGCCAACATCGACGTGAAATGGCTCGAGACCGTCGGCGGCCATCTGCTGAAGAAGCAATTGCTCGAGCCGCATTGGGAGAAGAAGGCCGGCCAGGTCGTAGCGCTGGAGCGCGCGACGCTCTACGGCCTGGTCATCTACGCCAATCGCCGCATCGACTTCGGCAACGTCGACCCGATGGCGGCGCGCGAGATCTTCATCCGCTCGGCGCTGGTCGGCGGCGAGTGGGAGACAAAGCTCCCTTTCGCCGCCGCCAACCTGAGGCTGATCGCCCAGGTCGAAGAGCTCGAGCACAAGGCGCGCCGGCAGGACGTGCTCGTCGACGAGGAGCTGATCTTCGCCTTCTACGACCAGCAGGTTCCCGCCGACGTGCACAACGCGCAGACCTTCGAGCGCTGGTATCGCCACGAGGTACGACGCCAGCCGAGCCTGCTGCTGTTGACGCGCGACGAGCTGATGCGGCACGAAGCGGCCGGCATCACGACCGCCGCGTTCCCGCGCACGGTCCGCCTCGGCGGTATCGATTGCGCCGCGACCTATCTGCACGAGCCGGGCCACGCGCAGGACGGCGTGACGGTGACCCTGCCGGTCTACGCGCTCAACGCGGCGAGCGAAGATCGCTGCGAATGGCTGGTGCCGGGCATGCTGAAGGACAAGCTCGTCGCCTTGACGAAGACCTTGCCTCAGCGTCCGCGTTCGCGGCTGGTGCCATTGCCGGAATACGCCGACAGCTTCATCGAGCGTCACGAGTTCGGCTCGGGCAGCCTGGTCGAGGCGCTGGCGGCCGACGTCCGCACCCGCAGCGGCATCGAGATCAAGGCTGCCGACTTCAAGCACGAGCAGCTTGCGCCGCACCTCCTGATGAACCTGCGCGTGGTCGACGAGCACGGTCGGCAGCTCGGCGAGTCGCGCCAGCTCGCACAACTGAAGGCCGCGCTGGGGGCGCAGGCGCGCTCGGCGTTCCAGGCGCTGGCGTCCTTGCGTCTGCCTGCTGCAATCGCCACGACAGGCCCGGCGCCAGGAAACGTCGACCGGTCTGCGACAAGCGCTTCCGGATCGCCTCGCGAACGCTCGCCGGTCAGTGATGCCGGTCCGACGCCGGCCCGCTTCACGGCCTGGACATTCGGCGCGCTTCCCGAGCTGATGGAAGTGAACAAGGGCGGCCAGTCCTTGATCGGCTATCCGGCGCTGATCGACAAGGGCGATCACGTCGAGATCGAAGTCTTCGACGAGCCCGATGCCGCCGCGGACAAGCACCGCGGGGGCCTGCGCCGGCTGGTGGCGTTGCAGCTTCGCGAGGCGATCAGGTACCTCGAGAAGAACCTGCCCGACCTGCAGAAGATGGCGGTCCTGTACATGCCGCTCGGCAGCACCGAAGAGCTGCGCGACCAGATCGTCGACGTCGCGCTCGACCTCGCCTTCCTTGCCGAGCCGTTGCCGGCTGACGGCGCGACATTCGCACGACGGCTCGACGAGGGGCGAGGCCGCCTCTCCCTGATCGCCGGCGAAGTGGCGCGCGCGGCCGGCGCCATCCTGGTCGAGCTCGCCGCAGCGCAGCGCAAGCTCAAGGATGCCCGCCCGCCCAAGGACGTGGCCGACGACATCTCGGCGCAGATCGAGCGTCTCGTGCCCAAGCGCTTTCTCGCCGCGACGCCCTGGCCGCGCCTGGCCCACGTGCCGCGCTACCTCAAGGCGATCGTCATGCGGCTCGACAAGCTGAAAGCCGACCCGGCGCGCGATTCATCGCGCCTTTCCGAGTTGCGGCCGCTCGAACACCGCCATGCGAAGAAGCTCGCCGAGCGCCGCGGCGCACGCGACCCGCGCCTCGAGGAATTTCGCTGGTGGCTGGAGGAATTGCGCGTCGGCCTGTTCGCGCAGGAGCTGAAGACCCCGCAGCCAGTGAGCGCGAAGCGACTTGAGAAAATATGGGCGCAGGCTTTCGCATGAGCGAGACTGCTTCCGTTTGCAAGGATTGATGCGTGGCGACGATCGGAATCAAGAGGCTGTTCAAGCGCAAGACCCGCGACGACGAGGCATGGGCCGTCGTCCCGGGCACCCAGCGCGAGCTCGACGCGGTGGTGCACCACTGCCGGCGCATGGCCAGTCGCCGCGCCGCGATGGCGGCGGGCGTCGCGGTCGTGCCGATTCCCGGCATCGACTGGCTGACCGACATCGCCGTCCTGATGAAGCTCATTCCGGACATCAACCACGCCTTCGGCCTCACCGCCGCTCAGGTCGAGCGCCTGTCGCCCGATCGACGCGTCGTCGTCTACAAGGCGATCTCGGCGGGCGGCAGCATGCTGGTCGGCAAGCTGGTCACGCGCGAGGTCGTGATCCAGGCGTTGAAGCTGGTCGGTATTCGCCTCAGCACGCAACAGGCCGCAAAGTTCGTGCCGATCGCGGGTCAGGCGATCTCCGCCGCGCTCACGTACTCGTCGCTGCGCTATGTTTGCGAGCAGCACATCCAGCAGTGCGTCTCGGTGTCGACGCAGTTGCTGCTGGCAGCACCGTCGGTCGCCGACGCCAGCGCCTGAAGGCTCAAGCGCCGCGCGCGCGGCGCAACCAGCCAAGGCCAGCCGGCGTTGCCGCGACGGGCCGGTACTCGCAGCCGATCCAGCCTTCGTAGCCGAGCTCGTCGATCACCTCGAAGAGATACGGGTAGTTCAGTTCGCCGAGGTCGGGCTCGTGCCGCGCCGGCACGCCGGCGATCTGCAAGTGGCCGACGCCACCACCCGGCAGGTACTTGCGCAGCTTCATCGCCACGTCGCCCTCGACGATCTGGCAGTGATAGAGGTCCATCTGCACCTTGAGCCGCGGCGCGTCGACTTCGGCGAGCACGGCGTGCGCCTCGTCCTGGCGGTTGAGAAAGTAGCCGGGGATGTCGCGCGTGTTGATCGGCTCGATCAGCACGTCGACCTTTGCGTCGTCGGCCTTGCGCGCCGCCCACGCGAGGTTGCTCAGATACGTTGCCCGCAGTGCATCGCGGGTGCTGCCTTGCGGCACGAGTCCGGCCATCACGTGCAGGCGCGGGCAGCCCAGTGCGGCGGCGTAGTCGAGCGCACGTTCGAAGCCACTCCTGAATTCGGACTCTCGCCCGGTCAGGCAGCCGATGCCGCGCTCTCCGTTCGCGAAATCGCCGGGCGGCGCGTTGAAGAGCACCTGCTGCAGGCCATGCTGCTTCAACGCAGCAGCCAGGGTTGCCGCCGGCCACTCGTAGGGGAAGAGGAATTCCACGGCCGTGAAGCCATCGGCAGCGGCGGCGGCAAAGCGGTCGAGGAACGGATGCTCGACGTACATCATGCTGAGATTGGCGGCGAAGCGCGGCATCGTGTTCCTTACGGGTTGTCACCAGCGCGCGCCGGAATGACGGCGCAGGTCGTCGATCTGCAGGGGCGACAAAGGCTCGGGTGCCGGTTGCGTGCCGACCCAGAGGCGCGCCGTTTCCTCGAGCTCCTCGAGCACGGCCATCGCCGCGGCCGGAGTCTCGTGCCAGACGTTCGGTCCGAGGCGCGACAACATCACGGCGCGGATCGGGGCGCCGCGAAGGCGCGCTGAGTCGATGGCCGAGGCGACGAGGCGTGACGTTTCGGGGTCGCCGGGGCGCCGGTAGGCGAGCAACGGAACATGGCCGACCTTCATCACGAAGTAAGGCGTGATCGGCGGCAGCAGATCGTCTCGCCCTTCGTCGGCGGGAACGGCGAGGCTGGCCAGTACGAGGTGCGTGGAGTGCGTGTGGACGATGCAGCCGGCCTCGGGCTCTGCGGCATATATCGCCCCATGCAACGCGAGCGTCTTGCTCGGGCGGGCGTCGGTCGAGACCGCTGCGCCCGAAGTGTCGACCTTGACCAGCGCGCCAGGCTCGAGATCGCCCAGGCTTGCGTCGGTAGCCGTGATGAGAAAGCCGTCGCTCAGCCGCGCGCTGATATTGCCGGTGGTGCCGTGCACGTAGCCGCGCGCATGCAGGGAGCGGCCGACCCGGCACAGCTCGACGCGCAGTGCGGCTTCGTTCATGGCGCGACGGCGAACGCGCGCTCGAAGAAATCGACGCCACCGAAGTTGCCCGACTTCAGCGCGAGCAGCATGCCGTCCTTGGCCAGTTCAGGCGTCGCGTGACACCAGGGCACGCCCGGATCGATCTGCGCGCCGATGCGAAGGCGCTCGACCCCGAGCGCCTGCACGCACGCACCCGAGGTTTCGCCGCCCGCGATGACAAGGCGCCGCGCGCCGCGCTCGACCAGCGACCGCGCGACCGCCGCGAGAAGCGCCTCGATGCGCGCGCCCACGCCGTGGGCACCGGCGTTCGACTGCGCTGCCGCGACCGCCTGCGGTGCTGCCGTGCTGTACACGAGCACGGGACGGGCAGGCGACTTCGCCCACTCGGACGCCGCCCACCGAACGACACCGTCGACGAGCTCATCGTCGTGTCCTTCGCGAAGCGCGAGCGGATCGACCTGCCATGCAGCGCCGCCGTCTTGCTTGAACCGCGCCACCTGCGCGTTCGTCGCTTCCGAGCAGCTCCCCGAAACGACAGCACACGGGCCGCTTCGTACCGCGGGCAACGACGCGGCGGTGCTCGACGCGGCGAGGCCGAAGTTGGCCGGCAGTCCGATCGCGAGCCCGGAACCGGCGCAGACCAGCGACAAGTCCTTGACCGCTCCACCGAGGCGAAGCAGATCGTCGTTGTCGACCGCATCGGCGATCGCGATCGAGATACCTTCGGCGCGCAGTGCCTCGAAGCGCTTGACGATCGCCGCAGCCGACGCTGCCGTGGCCCGATGGTCGACAAGGCCGACCCGGCGCGGGGATTTCCCGGCTGGCGCCGTAGCGGCGAGCTGCGCCTGCAGCACGCGCACGAGGTTGGCGTCGGTCATCGGCGTCAGCGGATGGTTGCGCATGCCGCTGTCCGACAGCAGCATGTCGCCGACGAAAAGGTGGCCCTTGAACACGGTGCGGCCGTTGTCGGGAAAGGCCGGCGTCGCGATCGTGAAGCGGCAATCGAGCTCGTCCATCAAGGCTTCGAGCACCGGGCCGATGTTGCCGCGCGGCGTCGAGTCGAAGGTCGAGCAGACCTTGAAGTAGATCTGGGTCGCACCATTCGCCTTCAGCCAGCGACACGCGGCCAGCGACTGCGCGACCGCGACTTCAGGCGGCGCGGTTCGCGACTTGAGCGCGACGACGATCGCGTCGGCGTCGATGGCCGAGCCGTCATCGGGCACGCCGATCGTCTGCACGACACGCATGCCGGCCCGGACGAGGTTGTTGGCGAGGTCGGTGGCGCCGGTGAAGTCGTCGGCGATGCAGCCGAGCCTAAGCGTCATTTGCCGGCCGCCGGCAGCGTGATGCCGGGAAAGATCTTGATCACCGCCGAGTCGTCTTCCTTGGCGAAGCCGGCGGTCGATGCCTGCATGAACATCTGGTGCGCCGTGCTCGCGAGCGGCAGCGGAAACTTGCTGGCGCGCGCCGTGTCGAGCACCAGGCCGAGGTCCTTGACGAAGATGTCGACCGCAGAGAGCGGCGTGTAGTCGGCGGCCAGCACGTGCGCCATGCGGTTCTCGAACATCCAGCTGTTGCCGGCGCTGTGCGTGATGACCT
>JBDTNU010000230.1:0-6100 GCA_039933535.1 Caldimonas sp.
CGACCATGCCGATCTCGACCCGCCGCGCGAACTCGCGCGCGACGTTGCCGTCGCTCGTGAACAGGGCGACGCCGTTGCCGAACTCGTGGCCGTTGACGAGCTTGAGCGCCGATTCGAAATCGGCCACGCGAACGCACGAAAGCACGGGGCCGAAGATCTCCTCGCGATAGATCTTCATCGAAGGCGTGACGTGGTCGAACAGGGTGCCGCCCGTGAAGTAGCCCTGCTCGTGACCGGCGACCTTGTGGCCGCGGCCGTCGGCGGCCAGCGTCGCGCCATCGGCCACGCCGGAGGCAATGTACGACTCGACCCGCTGCAGCGCTTCCTTCGTGACCAGTGGGCCCATCTCGGCGTCGGTCTCCATGCCGTTCTTGATGACCAGCTTCGCCGCGCGCTCGGTCAGCAACGGCACGATCCGGTCGGCGACGTCGCCGACCAGCACCGCCACCGAGATCGCCATGCAGCGCTCGCCGGCCGAGCCGTAGGCGGCGCCGACGAGGGCGTCGACGGCCTGCTCGAGGTTGGCGTCGGGCATCACGACCATGTGGTTCTTGGCGCCGCCGAGCGCCTGCACGCGCTTGCCGTGCCGCGCGCCGGTCTCGTAGATGTATTTCGCGATCGGCGTCGAGCCGACGAAGCTCAGCGACTTGACGTCGGGATGGACCAGCAGCGCGTCCACCGCGACCTTGTCGCCCTGCACGACGTTGAAGACTCCCTTCGGCAGGCCGGCCTGCTCGAGCAGCTCTGCCATGAAGACCGAGGCCGAAGGATCGCGCTCGCTCGGCTTCAGGATGAAGCTGTTGCCGCAGGCGATCGCCACCGGGAACATCCACATCGGCACCATCACCGGGAAGTTGAACGGCGTCACGCCGGCGACGACCCCGAGCGGCTGGCGCATGGTCCAGTTGTCGATGCCGGTCGAGACCTGCTCGGTGTAGTCGCCCTTGAGCAGCTGCGGAATGCCGCAGGCGAACTCGACGATGTCGATGCCGCGCGTCACTTCGCCTTGCGCATCGCTGAACACCTTGCCGTGCTCCGAAGTGATCATCGCCGCCAGCGTGTCGCGGTGCTGGTTGAGCAGGCCCAGGAAGGCGTTGAGCACGCGCGCCCGGCGCAGCGGCGGCGTGTCGGCCCACGCGGGGAACGCGGCCTTGGCCGAAGCGACCGCGGCATCGACCTCGGCCGCCGAAGCGAGCGCGACGTGGCGCGCGATCGCGCCGGTCGCCGGGTTGAAGACCGGCTGGCGCCGGCCGCTCGTTCCGGCGGCGCGCTGCCCGTTGACGAAATGGCCGATCTCGGCGGTGCTGGCGAAGGCTTCTGTGGCGCCCATGGCGTTCGATCTCCGAAAGAAAGGTTGCCGCCTCAGTGGCGGGCGGGGGAAAGGGAAGAAGAAGAGGAAGAAGAAGCGGAAGGAGAAGGCGATGCCGGAATCGCCTGCAGCGGCCGCGACGGCGTGCTCCACAGCAAGGATTCCGGCGCGGCCGACATCAGCACCGCGAGCCGGGTGACGATGGCGCGTAGCGCGAACACGTCGCCGGCGCTCCACGCGCGTGCCTCCTTCGTCTCCTCGCAGCAGACCATGCCGTAGGCACGGCCGTTGAGCATGAAGGCGGCGTCGAGCAGCGACTTCACGCCGTGCACGAGCAGGTAGGAGTCGCGCATTGCGTGCAATGCCGGGTCGCTCATCGCATCGGCGCTCACGAACGTGCCGCGCTCGACCAGGGTATTGAAGTAGTCGCGGTACTCGGATTGCGCGAGCCGTCTCTCGGTGAGGTCGAGCCCGCCGCCGGCGCTCTTTGCGGCGAAGCAGAGCAGGTTCAGGTCGCCTTCGCTGCCGTCGAACTTCCACATGCTCACGCGGGCGCAGCCGATTCGGGCCAGGACCACTTCGATAACCCCCAGGCGCGCGGCATTTCGATCGATCCGGCCAGCGTAGAACTGGCTCAGGATCTCCTGCAAGCGGGCTGCGTCGTGGTCATGCGGCGTCATGCGCGGAAGTATCCGCCAATCGTCCCTTGGCTATCCTTGTGCGTCCGGGCCGACCCCGGTCCGCCATGGGGAGCAGAAGAATGCTGAGAGCCGAAGTGACCGCCGAGGGCCTGCATGCGCGCCAGGCCGATTGCCTGCCCGGAAGGTTCGGCCTGGTCGTGAACCGGATCGAGGAAGGCCGGCTCGACGCCGAGGTCGCGATCGCGCCCTGGATGCTCGCGCCGAACGGGTTTCTTCATGCTGCGAGCGTCCTGCTGCTCGCCGACACCGCTGCCGGCTATGCCTGCATCGCGCACCTGCCCGAAGGGGCGAAGAACTTCACGACGCTGGAGCTGAAGAGCAACTTCCTCGCCACCACGCGCGAGGGAACGATGCGCACCGAGTGCCGTGCCGAGCACCTCGGTCGGACGACGCAGGTCTGGGCGGCGACCGTGTTCGGTCCGAACGATCGAAAGCTCGCGCTGTTTCGCTGCACGCAGCTCGTGCTGTGGTGACGCAACGCGGCGCGACCAAGCGACGCGGCGCTGCGTCGGACGCGCGCTCGTCGTCGCCGCCGGCAACGCTGTCCGATCGCGAGATCGACCTGTTGCAGGCCTTGCTCGATGCCATCCCCGCGCCGCTCGAGCCGCTCGACGTCGTGTCGCTCGACGGCTATCTCTGCGGCGTGCTGGTGCAGCCGGAGCGCGTGCCGCCCGCGCGCTGGCTGGCGCACGTCAGCGACGGCGACGGCCGACCGCTCCCGGCCGGCTACGACCCGGCGCCGCTGCACGCACTGGTGCGACGCCGCCATGGCGAGCTCGATGCGGCGATAGGTCGGCGGCGCTGGTTCGACCCGTGGGTGTTCGAGTCGGGCGAAAGCGCAAATGAAGTCGACGCGATCCGCGAGGCGGTCCTGCCGTGGGTGGCGGGGATCGCCGCTGCGTTCGAGCTCTTTCCCGGCGTCATGCGGCTGCCGCCGGAAGAGACGCTCGAGCCGCTGGCCTTGCTCTATCGCCATCTCGACGCCGAAGACCTCGAAGACGCCGACGAGTTGCTCGCCGAGATCGACATGCTGGAACCGGTGTCCGACCTGGCCGAGGCAGTCGAAGGGCTGGTTCGCGCGACGCTCCTGCTCGCCGACGCAGCACGTCCGCTCAGATAGTCAGCGGATCGACGTCGACGGCCCAGCGCAGCACGCGCTGCTCGGGCCCGCTGCGCTCCTGGCGCAAGCTCTGCAGCAAGGGCAACCAGGCGCGCAGCATCGCCTGCAAGGCCTGGCGCGACACCGACTCGACCAGCATCTGCATGCGCTCGACATCGGCGACGCGGGCAATGCCGAGCGGCACTGGCGCATAGACCATCACGCCGTCGCCCTCGGAGAGCGTCGTGGCGCGCTCGGCCGCCGCCACCAGAAAGCCGCGCGCCGCCGCGACCGTCTTCGCTTCTGCGCGCAGCACGGCGAGATGCGAGTAGGGCGGCAAGCCAGCTGACTCGCGTTCCTTCAACTGGGTCGCGGCAAAGGCCGCGAAGTCGTGCTGGCGCAGTGCCGCATAGAGCGGATGGGTGGGATGCCAGGTTTGCACCCACATCTCGCTCGGCGCGGCTTGCGCGGCGTCGCGACCGGCACGGCCTGCGGCCTGCATCAACAGCGCGAACAGGCGCTCCGGGGCGCGGAAGTCGCTGCTGAACAGGGAGGTGTCGGGATTCACCGCGGCGACCAGGCCGATGCGGCGAAAGTCGTGGCCCTTGGCGATCATCTGCGTGCCGACCAGGACGTCGACCTCGCCGGCGTGGACGGCGCCGAGCTGCGCTTCGAGCGCGCCTTTCTTGCGCGTGGTGTCGGCGTCGATGCGGGCGATCCGCGCGCCGGGCAGCAGCGCGGCCATCTGCTCTTCGAGGCGCTCGGTGCCTCTGCCGATCGGCGCGATGTCGGGGTTGCCGCAATCCGGACAGGCGCGCGGCACGGCTTCGGCCAGCCCGCAGTGGTGGCAGCGCAAGGTCCTGTCCTGCTTGTGGAAGACGCGCCACGCGCTGCAGTGCGGGCAGGCGCTCTTCCAGTCGCATTCGGCGCAATGCAGCACCGGCGCATAGCCGCGGCGGTTGAGGAAGACCAGGCTTTGCTCGCCCCGCGCGATCCGTGCCTCGATCGCTGCCACCAGCACGGGCGCAAGCGCCGGCGCCGCGCCGCGGACGCGAGGCAGACGGCCCATGTCGATCAGTCGTACTTCGGGCCAGGCGGCGCCGCCGATCCGGCCGGGCAGGTCGAGGCGCAGGTAGTGGCCGCTCTCGGCGCGATGCCAGCTTTCAAGCGATGGCGTCGCCGAGCCGAGCACGACCAGCGCGCGTTCGTTGCGGCCGCGCCAGACCGCCAGGTCGCGCGCCGAGTAGCGCGCGCCTTCCTGCTGCTTGTACGACGGGTCGTGCTCCTCGTCGACCACGACCAGGCCGAGACGCGGCAGCGAAACGAATACCGCCAGTCGCGTGCCGAGCACGATGTCGGCGCGGCCGGTGTGCGCCATCAGCCAGTGGCGCAGGCGCTCGGCCGGCGTCAGGCCGCTGTGCAAGGCAACGATTCGCTTGCCGGCGAAGCGCCCGGCAAAGCGCGCGACGAGCTGCGGCGTCAGGTTGATCTCGGGCACGAGCACGAGCGCCTGCCTGCCGTCGGCGAGAGCCGCCGCCGCGGCGCGCAGATAGACCTCGGTCTTGCCGCTGCCGGTCGTGCCGTGGAGCAGCACCGTGCCCGGCTCGGCGCTGGCCATTGCGGCGGCGATCCGCTCGCATGCGCCGGCCTGCGCCGGAGCGAGCACCGGGGCTTCCTGTTGTGCAACGGGGTCGGCCGCGTCTTCCGCCTTCAGGCGCTTCTCGAGCCGCGCCAGCCGGTTGCCGATCGCGTCGTTGCCGAGGCGACGCAGCTCCGCTGGCAGGACCGAAAGCGCGATCTCGCCGATGCCGCGCTGGTAGTACGCCGCCGCGAAGGCGACGAGCTCGCACCACGGTGGCGGCAGCGGCGGCATCGCATCGCACACCTCAGTGATTTCCCTGATCTCGCTGAGTCCGGCATCGCTCGCTTCACCGGGCCAGACGAGGCCTGCCACCTCCCGGCGCCCGAGGGGAACACGCACCAGTGTTCCAGGAGAAAGCAGGCGCTGACTTCTGTAACTCAGTGCTGCTTCCAGGCCGGCATGGCGCGGCGCCTCGACGGCAACCGCAACGATGGACTCCATCGTTGTCATGAGCTGGCTCGCCGTCTTCGATGTCGGTCGCCTGCAGCTTCAACTAAGTGCCGTAAGTTCATGATTCGGCGACTCTTTTGAGATTCTCCACTGCTCCTGTGGGTAACTTTGTGGAGAACATGCCCCGGCCGCGCCGAAACGCTTGCTGCGTCTTGCTTCGCGACAGCCTGCCCGGTTTCGCGGCAGGCTTGCGACCCCAATGAAATCAACAACTTAGGAGCGCCGGAGAAAGTCGCAATGATGCGGCGCAGCACCGCGGCCGATTTTTATGACAGATCAAAGTCATGGGGATAAGTCAAGCCCTTAGTGCTCACTCACCGTTATCGAACCCGGTGTCGCGCACCGTGACTTTCGTCACGCGCTGTTCGGCGAGTGGTGGGCTCGGGAAAGCTCGTGAACGGCATCGACGAGGACGCTGACGTGCTCGGGCGGCGTGTGCTGGCTGATGCCGTGACCGAGATTGAAGACGTGGCCGTTTCGGCCTGTGGTCGGCTGGCCGTGAAAGCTCGCCAGGACGGCGGCCACTTCGCTGCGGATCGCGTCGGCTTCGGCGAACAGGACGTTCGGGTCTAGATTGCCCTGCAGTGCAATGCCGGTGCCGACACGACTGCGCGCGGCGCCGAGGTTGACGGTCCAGTCGACGCCGACGACGTCGGCGCCGAGCTGGCCGATCGCTTCGAGCCACGGCCCACCGCCCTTGGTGAAGACGATGTGCGGCACGCGCCGCCCGTCGGCGTCGCGCTTCAGCCGCTTCAGCACCTGGCCGGTATAGGCCAGGCTGAACTTCTGGAACACGCCGTCGGCGAGCACGCCGCCCCAGCTGTCGAAGATCATGACGGCCTGCGCACCGGCATCGATCTGGGCGTTGAGGTACAGCGCGACCGCCTCGGCGTTGATCG
>JBDTNU010000231.1:0-6094 GCA_039933535.1 Caldimonas sp.
GCGACCTCGAGTTCATCAGCGGCGGCGACGAGCACGGCATCCTGCGCCCGTGGCATGGCGGCGCGCCTGCCGGGCTGCCGCAGCTCGGCGAGACCGTCTGGCTCGTGCCAGGGCACTGCGACCCGACCGTCAATCTGCACGATCGCTATGTCGTCGTCAGGGGCGGGCTGGGCAGTGGCATCGTCGCCGAGGTGTGGCCCATCGAAGCCAGAGGCTGCATCACCTGACAGCGCGGGCGCGGCCGAGACGGCGCCCGCATATGGTCAAAAAGCGGTCGCCAGCGCCGCATCGCCGTGTGGCTCACGCCCCGGCCGAAGTCGCGCAATTCTGCGATCTCGGATAGAGTGCCCGTCCCGCCGGCCTCGACCCGCCCGCGCTCAGAGAATCGAGCCGATGAGCGAGAACGCTGCCCTGTTGCAGATCGACATCGTCGACAGCACCAAGCTGAGCGAGGCGTTGGGCGACGAGGCGATGTCGGCGCTGTGGACCGAGCACGATCGAATGGCACGCGACCTCATGCGCGAGTGGCGCGGGCGGGAGATCGACAAGAGCGATGGCTTTCTGCTGATGTTCTCGAACGTCAACGATGCGGCGAACTATGCGCTGTGCTATCACCGGCAGCTGGCCACCTTGCGTCCGGCGCTCCTCGCACGCGCAGGGTTGCACCTTGGGCCGGTCGTCTTGCGCGAAACGCCTCGTGGCGATGTGGCCTTGGGGGCGAAGCCCCTCGAGATCGACGGTACGGCCAAGCCCCTTGTCTCCAGGGTCATGGCCCTGGCCGCAGGAGGGCAAACGCTCATCACTCGCGCGGCGAAGGAATCGATCGACGCTGCAGGGCGTGATACACCCAGCCACGGGCACTGGCGGATGAAGGGGATAGAGGAGCCAGTGCACATATACGAGCTGGCAGAGGCCGGAAATGCATTGCTGCCACCCGTCGATTGCGAAAAGGCCTATTGCGTTGTCCAGAGTGGCGGCCTATGGGTGCCGCGACGCGAAGTTGCCAACAATCTTCCCGCTCCCCGCGACCCATTCATCGGTCGCCGCCGCGTGCTGCGACGACTGACGGCCGAGTTGGGTGGCACAAATCGATTGACGTCCATCGTTGGCACTGCGGGCGTCGGCAAGACGCGGCTGGCAATCCAGTGGGGCCGAAGCTGCATCGGCGACTTTGCGGGAGGGGTGTGGTTCTGCGACCTTTCGCAAGTACGAAGCCTCGACGGAATCCATTTCGCCGTGTCGCGGGCGCTCGATGTGCCCTTGGGGAGGGAGCCCGCGCATCAACTCCGCGACGCGATCGTTGGGCGCGGACGCTGTCTCGTCATTCTCGACAACTTCGAGCAGGTGGTGAGTCACGCGGCAGCGACGCTCGGGACGTGGCTGGATGCCGCGCCCCTCTCGACATTCCTCGTCACCACCCGGGAGGTGCTCAGCCTCCCCGGCGAAACGGTGTTTCATCTGGATCCGATGGAGATTGGGGAGGCGATCGAGCTGTTTGCAGAACGGGCAAGCGCGATCGAGCAAAGTGTCCTCGCCACAGCTGACAACCGCCGAACTGTCGAGCAGCTCGTCCGGCTGCTGGATGGCCTGCCCCTCGCGATCGAGCTTGCGGCTGCGCGCACGCGGGTCGTGTCGCCCAAGGCACTTCTGATGCGCATGGGGGAGCGCTTCAAGCTGTTGTCATCGCGCGGCGGAAGGGTGGATCGTCAAGCGACGCTGAAGGCTGCCTTCGATTGGTCGTGGGACCTGTTGACAGCCATTGAGCGGACCACGCTCGCGCAAGCGTCCGTGTTCATTGGTGGATTTCGATTGGAGGCGGTGGAGGCTCTCGTGCTACTGCCTGGCGGGGGTGACTTCTGGCTGCCGGATGTCATTCACTCGCTCGTGGACAAGTCGTTGATCAGGCATGTGTCCGAAGACAGATTCGATCTTCTCGAGAGCCTGCGCGAGTACGCTGGCGACCAGTTGCGCGCATATGGGAGTGAAGCGGTTGTCGAGGCCGAGCGGCGCCACGGATCGTATTTCGCGAGCCAATCATTCGAAAACGCTGGCCTGGGTACATTGGCCGAAGTTGGCAATGTGGTCGCGAGTTGTCGTCGCGCCGTCGCCCGAAGCGACCCCGAAACTTCCGCTCCCGCAGTCATCAATGCATGGGAACTGCTGCAGATGCGCGGCCCCTATGTACTTGGATTGGAACTGGTGCAGGCGGTGTTGCAGATGGAGTTGCCGCCGCTGGCCCGAGCGAAGTTGCTGACCATCCAGGGCCGAGCCCTTCTGATGTGCGGACAGGGAAGTGGGGCACGTGAGGCGTTGGTGAGCGCTCTCGCAGGGGCCAAGAATACGGGTGATAGCGCGCTGATAGGAAGGACACTGGCGGCCGTCGGCGAACTCGACGTGTTCGAGGCGCGCATGGACGATGCAAAGATCAACTACACGCATGCCCTGGAAATCTCCCGCGCGATCGGCCACGTAGCACTCGAGTGCGCGACGCTCAATGGCCTGGGAATCGTAAACAACAACCTCGGACTTCTTTCCGAGGCACGAGTCAACTTCGAAGCTGTACTTACCGTGGCGCGTCGTACCGGGCAGCTTCGATGGGAGAGCGCGGCCGTAGGCAATCTGGGTCAGGTCCTTGCGCACGTTGGACTCGCAGATGAAGCACTGGCGATGTTTTCCCTCGCCGTGGACACGGCGTTGCGCGCCGGTGATCGTCTCTGGGAAGGCAACATGCTCTGCAATCTCGGACTACTGCTTCACGAACGCTCCGATGAGGTCGGCGCCAGCGCGAATCTGGAACGCGCACTCGTAATTTCGCGCGAGTTGGGGTATCCGCGGCTGGAGTCCGTCGTGCTATGCAATCTTGGCCTCGTGCGGGAGTCCAGGTGCGAGTTCGACTTGGCCCAAGAAGCTTACGAGGCTGCGCTTGCCATCGCGCGCCGACGCGACGACCGTCGCTGCGAGGGGCAGTTTCTCGGCTATCTGGGACTGCTGCATGCGCGCTGCGGGCGCTACGGTATTGCGAGAATCTGTCTCCATGACGGAGAACAGATCCTGCGCGATGTCAGGGATAGGATCAGTCTTGCGATCGTCCTGTGCGCGAGAGCGGAAGCTGAGTTGGCCAATGGCGATTCGGTCCTCGCGACAAGGTCGTTGGAAGAGGCTGACGACATAGCGGCGGCGGCGGGTATCGAGGCAACATCGGAACTCGGAGCGTCCATTCGAAAGGTCAAAGGACTTTTTGCTGTCGGCGCTACTGCAGCGAACCTGTGACCTGGCTGATCGAATTGCCTGTTCGAAACTGCGCCGTGTACTTCGTGGGTGTAATCGTCACGTTCTTCCAGAGCGTGCATCTGAAGTACTGACCGACCTCGACTTCGAGAGTGCCGTCGGCATCGCTCGTTGCCCGACAGGGCGGGCGGTTGGTACCGATGGCCTTGTCGAACGCGACGCCGTCAGCGGCCGAACCCAGCGGGTCGGTGTCGAACTGACTCCCGGAAGGCGCCATCCAAACGACGATCGTGGCGTCCTCGCCTATCGCGGGTGGCGTGATCGTCGCCGGTTCCGGCGTCGCGGCGCTTGCCGAAAGGGCAATGCGCACTATGGGTCCGGCAACTCCTTTCGTAAGGACCGGCACCGACTTCGAACCGGTTCCACCCCCTGGTCCTCCGGAATTTGTGACATAAGGATCCAGCGTCCGCTGGATGCCATAACGGTCATGAAGCTTCAGCTTGTAGGTGACGGTGAAGGCCGCTGCCTTGCCTCGCACCCGGCAGCGATAGTAGCCGCCGCTTGCGACCTCGCTGCTGCCTTGATCGTCGCCCGAAGGTCGGCAATCGGTGATTCCGACCGCCGCCGGATCCGGCGCTCCGTCGACAAGGATCCCATCGGGCGGCGAGGTCAGCATCGTGAAGGACCCGTCTCCTGCAGCAAACCGCCAAACCACGATTCGCGAGGTCGGCGGAACGGGGTAGATGTCGTCCGGAACGGCCGCATACCCGCGAAGGAATCGCGATTCGATGACAACAGGGCAAACGGCGTCCTCGCACTTGACCGCGATGGGCGCCGTCGTTCCACATCCGACCAGGAGCAGTAGCAGCACGGATCCGGATATCACTTGTCGTGCGTTCATGGCATCCCTCGTTTCAGCTGGTCTTGTAGACCGACGACTCGAATCATGCATTCGGGTGCTTCGGCATGTCTATGCCGAAGTGTCGCGACTCCCGGCGCCATATTCGCTTGACGCGCGCAGATTTTCCTGGTTTATTCAGTGAACAAGAACTGAGGAGAGTCGCCGTGTTGAGTGGTCATGACACTGGATTTCTCACACTGCGTTTCCGGCCCAGTATCGACCGCGTACGCCACGCGCTCATCCTCGGTCGTGCACTGAAGCGCTTGAAGATGCTCGGAGTCGGTGCCGAGCCACTTGTCCCCGCTCAAGATCTGCGCCGCTTGCGGGACCTAGAGGCGATGGCTGCGCGCAAGGAAATCAGGATTGGACCGAGCCTTGCGTCGTACTGGCGCGTAGACGCTCGAAGGAAAGGCATCGATCGATCTCCCACCCTGATGGATGTCGAACGCGTGCTGAGCTCGATCGACGAGGTAGAGGCTGTGGCACGGGATCAGGGCCTCGTCGCCGCTTCGGTCGACCCGTCAGACGACCCGATGTCCGGGTCGCAGGGCTATCTCGACCCCGCGCCCATCGGCATTGACGCGCGGTGGATTTGGACGCAAGGCATTGACGGTCAAGGGATCGAGTTCGTCGACGTCGAGCAGGGTTGGCTGCCAAATCATCAGGATCTCCCCGCTTTTGCGCCGATCGGCACGGGACACTATGACGGCAACAGTCCCCTTGTCTTCAATCATGGCGCCGCGGTTCTCGGTATCGTCGCCGCACGTGACAACCAAGTGGGAATCGTTGGGATCGCACCGCAAGCGACTGTGCGGGTGTCGTCAGTCTGCGTTGCCGGCGACAGGTTGGGGGCCGAGAATGCGTTTGCTGCGATCTGGGCGGCCATCAATGCAAACCCAGCACCAAACGTGCTGCTACTTGAAGACACCGTCTCCAACTATCCACTAGAGGTGGGATTTCTCGGTTCGATCACGGCGGCGATTCAGCTTGCCGTCGGTGCGGGAGTCGTCGTTGTCGAGGCGGCTGGCAATGCTTCTGCTGATTTGGACGCCACGTTTCCCGTCCTGAATCCGGCCGCCTCCAGCTTTGTCGATTCCGGCGCGATCCTTGTTGGATCGTCGTTGCCCTCAAAGGATCACGAGCGCAACCCGAGTTCCAACTTTGGTTTGCGCGTGAACTGTTTCGCCTGGGGTGCGGACATCGTCACGACCGGCGCTTATCCCAGCTTGACCAGCACTGGACCGGCCAGCTACACCAACACGTTCGGTGGGACCAGTGGCGCTTCGGCCATCATTGCCGGCGCCGCACTGCTCGTCATGGCGCTTCACGAGGCCAGGTTCGGCACCCTGCCATCGGCAGGACGCGTGCGCGATTTGCTGGGTAGTGCAACCGGGACGAGCCAAGCTCCGCCGGGCAACGACTGGATCGGGTTCATGCCGGACCTAGCCAAGATAGGCGAAGCCTTGCTCGAGCTGCCGCCGCCGCCTCAAAACATCGACGTGCGTTGACACGGTTGCAAGACGCGCTGTCAGGCCATCGGCGCGACGAAAAGCAAAGAGATCGACATGACGCTTCGTTGGGCCGCGACGGTTTCGAATTGGGATCTACAGCAGACCGTCACCCAGCAGTTGTGCCAGCACGCGGATCGGCAGCGTCGGCGCTGACGCCGACGCGGGTTCGATCGATCGCGTCTGTTGATGCGCGCCCTCGCCCGACGACCAGCTCATGCCTTGACCTTGCAGCCGGACCTGGTAGCTCCTGTCCTGCTGATGGCCGCGCAGGAACTTCGCGACCAGCGCCGCCAGGGTCTTGCTCCGGATCACGATGCCCGCCTCGGTGTTGACATGGGCCGAGCGCCCGTCCATGTTCATCGAGCCAACGAAGGTCTTCTCGTCGTCCACGACCGACAACTTGGTGTGCAGACGGCCGAGCGAACTGCCGTGGCCCGAGCTGCCGATCGAGCCG